>JACRLM010000068.1 GCA_016235255.1 Nitrospinota bacterium
CCCAGGTTGAGGAAAGTGAGCGGTTATAAACACCTGCCAGAACTGCGTGAGATCATGAAACGGGCTCTGGCGGGGAAGATAATGGTGAAAGCGGCGTGACGGTCATGCCGGGAGTTTCAACTAAAAAAGGGATTGACTCGGCAGAAGGGGGCCGAGTTGTTACGGCTGGAAAAGGAGAGGACAAGGACATACCTGGACGAGGCGGAGGTCATTTTCGTGATAATAAACGCCGATCAGACAACGGCGCTTATAAACAAAAAAGGGCGCGAAATCCTCGGGTACGCTGAAGAGGAGATCATCGGCGGGAACTGGATTGACATGTTCGTTCCGGAGCCGGAGCGCCCGCAGGTGAAGGCCGTTTTCGACAGGATTCTATCTGGAGACGTGGAGCCGATGAAGAAATATGAGAACTTTATCATCGCCAAGGACGGGCAAAAGAGGCTTATCGCGTGGAACAACGCCGTGCTTCGGGATGAAGATGGCAAAATAACAGCGGCGGTAAGCGCCGGTGTGGACGTGACGGCGAAGAGGGAGGCCGAGCAGGAGCTTCGCGAGGCGAAGGAGACGGCCGAGGAGGCCACAAAGGTAAAGGACAAGTTTCTCTCCTTAGTGTCCCACGACCTGCGGGGGCCCGCGGGGACGCTCAACGGACTGCTGGGTTTCATAAAGCATGACATCCATGCCATCGCCCCGGAAAAGACCATCAACACGCTGGACGCGGCCATCCTTTCAGCCAAGAACATGACCGACCTCATCGGCGACCTTTTGAACGTGAGCAGGCTTAAAAGCGGCAAGCTTGTCCCCAATTCGTCCTTCGTGGACGCGTTCAAGCTTGCCGCCGCCGCCATCACCACCATAAACCAGACCGCCGCCGCCAAAAATATCGGCGTTTCAAACGAAGTTCCGGAAGAGACGAGGCTTTATTGCGACGCGAACCTTATCATGGAGGTGCTGCGCAACCTTTTAAGCAACGCTATAAAGTTCACGCGTCCCGGCGGCAAGGTTGCCGTGTTCGTCCCGGAAAAGCCCGGAGGCTCCATTGGAGTGCGCGACACAGGCGTGGGGATCGCCGCCGGGGTGATTGAAAACCTGTTCAAGTACGAGGAAAAGACCACCACCGTCGGCACCGCCGGAGAAAGGGGGACGGGCCTCGGGCTTCCCTTATGCGAAGATATAGTGCGGGCCCATGGCGGCAGCATTTCGGTGGAGTCTTCGCAGGGGGGCGGCACATGCTTCATTGTGAGACTGCCGGAGGTCCATCCCGGAATTCTGGTGGTGGACAAAGATCCTGCTGCGCTGTTCCTGGTAAAGGAACTGCTTGGCGGCATGGGGGTGCAGGTGGCGGGAGCGAAGGACGGCGCCCAAGCAAAGGAAGCGATAGCGGCGCAGGCCCCTCACGTGGCCCTGGTGGACATCGAGATGAAAGCGCCTGACGGTTCGCCGTTGCTGGAAGCGTTTTTCCGTGATCCGGCATTGAAGGACACCGCCATATTCGCCACCAGCTATGAATCGGACAACGAGACCAAAAGACGCGCAATGGCGCTGCGCGCGAAAGATATTGTGCAAAAGCCGTTCAACGAGGCCGAACTGGTTTCGATAATACGCAGGATCATGGCGTAGCAGGGGCGAACCCGCGTGTCCGCCATTATAATTTGAGGCAGACACGAAGGTCTGCCCCTGCAATGCGCGGCGCCTCCGCTACGGAAGCGCTATCGTGAACCGGGAGCCTTTGCCCAATTCGCTTTCCACGGTTATCCGGCCGCCGTGGGCCTCCACCGCCATTTTGCAGAAAGTAAGACCAAGCCCGGTCGAGTATTTAACGTGCCTGTTGCCCGCCTGGTAAAACTTGTCGAATATCCTTTTGGCGTCATCTTCGCTTATTCCGGTCCCTGTGTCCGCCACCGTTATGACGGCTCCGGAATCCCGGGCCTGCGTCTTCAACGTGATTTTACCGCCGCGGGACGTGTGGTTGTTTGCGTTGGACAAAAGATTCCAGATAACGCGCCCGATCAGCCCCTTGTCCGCCTGTATCTTCAATGAAGGGCTGTCCGTCTCGAAGGCCACGTTCTTGCCGTCTCCTTCGGCCATGGCCCTGATCCTCTCCAGCCCGGTGCGCCCCAGTTCAACGATGTCCATATCCTCCGGGGAGATGGAGAACTTGCCTTCCTCCATCTTGTTCACGTCCAGGATGTCCATCACCATCCTCAAAAGTTCCTCGGCGGACGAGTTGGCGGAATCCAGCACCTCTTTCTGGAAATCGTCCTTCACCTCGTCGAGCAGCATCCCGATGTTGGAGATTATCACCCCCACGGGGCCCTTGAGGTCGTGGACGAGCATCTGGATCATGTTCTCCTTGAAAAGCTGCAGTTCGCTCAACCGGGCGTGCATTTCCTTGAACTTGTCGCGGTCGCGCCTTATCTCGGCGGAAAGCATGGCGGTGACTATCACGCCGGCGAAAACGGAGAGGGCGGACTCGTCGTCCGGCGAAAAGCCGCTAAGGTCGTTCTTGTCCGTGACGTTAATCACCCCTTTCACCTCCCCCTGGAACCTGATGGGGAAGGCGATAAGGCTTCCGCTTTTATATACGCCGCCGCCGCGCGTGGGAAGCGTGCCTCCGGAACCGGTATTCTCTATGATAATGGTCTCATTGTTCCGGGCGGAGATGGACGCGATGGCGTTGTCCGCGATGGACTGGGTGACGCCGATTATGGCCGGATTGGTGGAGGCGCGCACGGCGAGCATGCCGCTGTCGTCCAGGAGCATGATGGAGCCTTTCTCCGCCTCCATGCCTGTCAGGATCATCCGCAAGGCCCCGTTGAGCATTTCCTCCAGGTTCCCCCGGGAGGATGACGATTCCTTCATGGCCCGCGTCATCGTCTCCAGGAACGCCAGCCTTTTTGCGATCTGGCCTGGTGGAACATTTCCTGAGGAGCGTGAAGAGCCGGCCTCCTCGATGGTCTTCATGATGGATGAAATAAGGGGCCGGACGGCGCTTTCCCAAAGATCGGGATTTTTGGGAAGTATGTGTATCCGCCCGCGGAACCCCTCCAGGGAGGCGGCGCATCCGTGGGGATCGTCCGTGAAGATGATATGGACCACGTCATCCCCCAAAGACCGCGGAGCGTTGAATTTGGCCGCGGGGCCGCTCTTTCCGGCGTCTATTTCAAGGAAGGTCAGGTCGAACCTCAAGTCAACCGCTCCGTGCGGCGCGCCGGGGAGCGTTTCCGGACAAAGCCATGAAGTGGTATTTATGTAAGAGAGGACCCGTCCGCGCAATTGCTCGTCCGTGATCGACAGGAGCGCGCAAAACTTTCTTGGAACTTGGCTCATCGGCCAGCTTCTCATTTATAATGAGTATGTTCGTTAGCGGCTATTCTAATGTCAAAAAATGAAACCCTCAACGTTATTCTGATCCGGCACGGACAGACACAGGCAAACGCCTGCGGTGTGGCCCAGGGGCAGACCGATTCGGCGCTCACACAAGAGGGCGTCGCGGAGACTTTGCGCAAGGCCGCAATACTAAACGGTCATGTTTTTCATGCCGTGTATTGCAGCGACCTGCCCCGCGCCATGGCGACAATGCGGATTGTCCGCAACGCAATTCCCGGCCTGCCGGAGCCTGCGTTCACGCCCCAATTGCGCGAGATTGATTTCGGCGATTATTCAGGCATGGACAAGGAACGCATAATGCCGGTAATCATGCGCCACAAGGCCGACAAGTCGCTGCGTTACCCGAACGGCGAATGCGGAAACGACCTGATCGCCAGGACGGACGGATTTTTCAGGACGCTCATGTCGCGGCATATGGGGGAATCGGTTTTAGTGATCACACATTACGGGATCATGGAGACCGCCGCGCGGCTTTTCACGGGATTTCCGGCGGACAAGGCCGTCGTCATCGGCGGAGACGATGTGTGGGAAATGGAATTTGACGCAAACGGCATGGCGAAGTTGAGAGTGGTTTAGGCGAAAGGCCGAGTGCTTCCCCGTGGCCGCCTCGGGCTGTTGCCCAAATGCTCATCGGGGTGTTCTTCACCCCGATGTCCCAAAGTCAAGAGTTTAGCACTCTTATAAACATAGAGTCCGGGGTGAAGAACACCCCGGACAGCGTTCGTTTCGCGGTTGTCGTCCCTGAAGGTGGCTTCGGCAATCAAAGATAGGGACTGTGGGCACGCTGGTTCATAGAGATATTTAGTTGTCCCCTCCGTGCCTCCGTGCCTCTGTGGTTGGTAAATCTTCCACCAATCCTTCTTTCTGCATATATTCATAAAACGCGTCGCCGAGCAGCCGGTTGCCAAGCGGCGATGTGTGGCCGATGAAATAGGCCTCCACGTCCTTTTTCGTTTTCGCGTTTCGCGCCATTCCCGCAACGCCGTCGAACACCCGGTAGTTCTTTTTCCGGCAATGCTCGATTATCCGGCGGACCGTGTGAAGGTTCTTCCCGGTCTCCACATAAAACTCCGCCTCCCCCTTGATCGGCAGCACTGCGATCACAGGCTCGGTTCCCATCGCCCGGGCGTCGGCCACGAACGCGTCTATTATTGCCATCAGCACATCGGCCTCCTTCGATTCCCAAATGTCGGCAAGGTAGGCTGGGCGGGCCAGCATGTCGTCAACCTGTTTTTTGTCCAGCAGGTATCGCGCCTCCATCCAGAAACGTTTGTTCAGGAAAATCTTCAGGTACGGAAACCCGAAGGTGGGATAATCGTTCTGGTTATACCAGTAATCGTATTTCCCGATTTTTTCCAGGAACGCAGGGTCCGAAAGTTTTCTGATTTCCGGCGCGCTTTGCACTGGATTCGGTATCAATTTCAGCTTATCCCCCTCCAATATGAATCGGGGCTTTGTCATGGGGCCGCCGGTCTGGGGGTAATAAAATTTCCGGTAAACGTTGGCCACGCGGCAAATGTTCTCCGGCACTATGCATAGCGCGGCCACCTTCGTTTTCACCTCCGGCCATTTGCGCTTGAAATAAAGGTATGCCTGGTCCGTGCCGTATCCGCCGACGCCGAAGTTATAGACGTTCTTTTTCAAATGGGTGGAAAGGTATGTTTCCCACGTCTCGTCGTTTTCCACCTGGTCGCAATGGGTGAACGAATCGCCGAAAGTGGCCATAAAGTCCGAATCGTATATGACTGGCCGGGGGCGCTCTCCATGCGGGGTCTGGTAAAGGTTATGCCATCCAAGCTCTTTGTCGTATGCTTTGGCCAGCCGGCCGGCGATTTCCGGGGTTATCAGGAACTCCGAGAAATCGTAGAACGTGAACCGCTTTTTCGTATAGTGGAAAAAGAGCGCCGCCGCCCCTTCGGCCACCGCCAGCATGATGAACATCATCATCATCCCGAAAACGGCGTTTCTGAATCCGGCGCTCGTCCGCCACGCATGGCTTCGTGCCGCTCCGGCCAGCCCGCCCCATGCCGCAAGCGCCGCCAGCGATGCGCCAAGCATCCATTTTGCCCAGGCGTCCGGGATGCGCCGCCAGAACTCCCAAGGCTTGATCCGTGGGACAATTTTTACGCTGTCTATGGCGATCCACGATCCGCTTTTTGAACGGATAATCACAGGTTCGCCAGTTTTTTCCATTTGGTGCGCGGGTATGGAAGCCGTGAAAGAGGATCGCATCCCCTGGTTTTCCCATTGGGAATTCAGGAGCCCCGCCCCTTTTTGGACCATGATGGAAGCGGCAGTCTCGCCCCCCGCTATGATTTCAAGCATGGGAGGGGCGGTGTTATGGCTGTCAAACAGGTTGATGACAACCGTCGCCCCCCGGCGGAAGGGGGGATAAATCCTGATCTCCTTTTGTTCACCGCCACCCCATGTGTCGGCCGGCCCGGGAAGCTGAATGGGGACATATGGCTCCTTGCCGGTGACGGAAACGTATTTCCGCCCCTTCCAGAAATCCACACCCTCCATCACAGGATCGGCGTAATACGAAATCCCGTCAGCGGGAGGGGACAAAAGGCTGGCCGATGCGGCAACGGCCACGGCCGCCAGAAGCGCCGCAAGCAGGATTTTAATGGCGGATTTCATCAGGCCAGACGATTATTCATGCGCTTCCCCGTGGTCGCTGACCACGGTCATTTCCCGCATGAAATGCCGGGGTCTGGCGACCCCGGCCAAGCATAAATAGATTCATCCAGGCAGAGCAAAGCCGAACCTTCTATTTCTTCTTGTGCGGCCTGCCCCCCATGCCGCCCATCATCCCGCCCATGTCCATTTTCTGGTATCCGGCGGGCGGATCGAAAAGGCTGTCGGCGGGGTCGCCAAGCTTGATGTTCTTGAAAGTGGTGGTGGCCTTCTTCTGTTCGTCCTGGTATTTGATCGGAAAATTGTCCAGGTCGGTGGCCTCCCAAATATAGGCGGCGCCTTCCTTCTTCCCGTTGCGGTAATAAGTTTCAAAATACTTGTTGGTGGGGTGGCCGTCCACTTTTTCGGTCCCCTCCAGCTTTTTCTCCACCTTCACATTTGCGTCGCCGCGGGTGGTCACCGGGTTCTGATGATCCATCTGCACAGGCATTTCCATGTACGACTTGTTCGCCGTGTCCACCATCCACATCACTTTCCTGTCGAACCGCATTATCATGATGGACGAAGCGCCGTGCTCCGATGATTCCATCCTCTGCTTGTCGGCCTTGATATAGAATTTCATCGTGGAAGTGTGCTTTTCGGCCTCCACCACCATGTCCGCCGAAAAATTCTTCATCGCGGCGGCCTCTGATTTCTGTGTTCCAGCCGCAAGGACCAGCGAAAGCGCGGCGACAAACGTGACGATTCCCTTTTTCATTAACGCATCACCTCCGGTGTTGTTTTCACGCGATTATATGACGAAGGGGCTCGGCGGGGAAGGGATTTTGCATTTGATGGACACTGACTTTGGCTGTGCGGTCATCCCGGAAGCCGTCCCCGGCTATCCAGGATCACGGCCTTGTTCCAGATTGTCACTTAAATATTGCGAAACATTTACCACAAAGCGCTGGGCCTTGGCGCATGCTTCCGAGGCTTTATCCGCCGATATTTCCTCGGTCGCTTTGTAATCGGCGTTTTGGCGCATCTCGAAAATCAGGTGAATGTCCTTGGACATCTCCTTTGGAAAAATACCTTTCATCACAAATTCAGTGTCGAACAGGCTGATGACACCGGAATGTTTTGACGGAGCTTTGGAAACGTATTGAAGCAGGGCCAATGCCGAGTAAAACATCGCATAATACGCCCGATTGACCACGCTTTGTGAACTGCGGCGCTGGTCTAAAAGGAATGTTGCGTCGTTGATCGCATCGCTGGCCTGCTTAAGCCGGAGTTGAACCAGGGTGTTTCTGTGGGAGTTCAAACAAAAACACCTTCAAGCCTGATGGCTTCCGCCAGAAGCGATTCGCTTTCCAGCCCCGATTCCCACTCGTCGGTGGAGAACACCACCGGCGTCACCACAACGCCAGATTCAAAACCGGCCTCCCATGCGCAATCGCTGATGTAACCGCGGATATCATCATTAAGACCGTCAACCACCACAAGAACGTCCATATCCGATAGGGGATCCGCGTCCCCCCTGGCGCGGGAGCCGAAAACGGCGATCTTTCTTACGGCAACCTTTTTTTGAAGCAAGGTTTTGAAAGTGTTCAATATTCCGCTGTCGGACGCAATCATCATAAGGCTCCCAATTATGGGGATATCCCAAACTCAGTATATATCAAAACCGCGGATTATCTCACTCCTCGTATTCCGCCAGATACGGTAAATTGCGGTAACGGTCGCCCGCGTCCATCCCGTAACCGATAACGAAAACGTCATCTATGGTGAACGCGGAATAGTCGGGCGTTATGTCAATTTTCCGCCGTGAAGGTTTGTCCAGCAGGACGCACGTCAATACCCTGGCGGGATTTTTCGCCTCCAGAAGTTTCTTCACTTCCGACAATGTTAGCCCCGTGTCCACCACGTCGTCCACCAGCACCACAGTCTTTCCCTCGATGGACAGCCGGGTATCCTGTATTATTTCAACAATTCCCGACGACTCCGTCCCATGCTTATAGCTGGACGCGGCGATAAAATCCACCTCCGGATGCACCCCATAGGCATAAAGCCTGCGCATCAAGTCCGACAAAAAAACGACGCTGCCATTTAGCAGACCAACCAAAAGTGTAGGTGAATTCTGGAGGTCGGAGGCCAGCTTTTTGGCCAAGCTGTCCACTTTTGTGGCTATTTGCTCCTCGGAAATCAATATCTTATGAGGTGTGTTGTTCATTTTGGCGCTGATGTCAAAGTTTTGGTATCAATATTGTACTATGATTTTGACGCATGTCGTCATTAATGATAAATGACAGGAGACCAGGATGGTGATTGAAGTGGCGGAGGCCCCGGCCGTGCAGACGGTCAAGAGCCCCGATTTCTCCCGGTTCGTGGGGGACAGCGAGGCGATGCGGTCGGTTTTCCATACTATCACGCGTCTATTGGACAACGACTCCACGGTGTTGATCCTCGGCGAGAGCGGGTCTGGCAAAGAGCTTGTGGCCAAGGCCATTCACAACAATTCCAGCAGGAGCGAAGCTCCCCTTATCATCGTCAACTGCGGCGCCATACCCGCCGAACTGCTGGAAAGCGAGCTTTTCGGCCATGAGAAAGGCTCTTTCACCGGCGCTATACGCACCAGGATCGGCAAGTTTGAGATGGCCCACGGCGGCACCATATTCCTGGACGAAATAGGGGACATGAGCCCGTCTTTGCAGGTGAAACTGCTTCGCATCCTGCAGGAGCGCGAGTTTGAGAGGGTTGGCGGGGCAAAGACCATCGCCGTGGATGTGCGGGTGATCGCCGCCACCAACAGGAACCTTGAAAAGGCCATAGCCGATGGGGTCTTCCGGGAAGACCTTTATTACCGGCTCAACGTGATACCGCTGGAACTGCCGCCGTTGCGCGACAGGGGGAACGACATATCCCTGCTTGCGGGGCATTTTATAAAGACATTCAACAGGACTAAGGGACGCAACGTCCTGGGAATAACGCCGGAGGCGCTCAGAGCGCTCAAATCCTACACGTGGCCGGGGAACGTGCGGGAGCTTGAACATGTGGTCGAGCGCATGGTGGTTCTTAAGGGGGACGGGCACATCTGCAAGGAAGACCTCCCCCTGAAAATCCGTGATGTAGAGCCGAAAGACGATTTCCAACTGCTCCGCGACATGCTTTTGGTGGGCGAGCCGGAGGAACTGGTGGACGAGGGGCTGATTTCGGGGAATCAGACCTCTGCGAAACGTCCGGCTTTGATAGGCATCGCGGCCGAAGAGAGCGCCTCCGGCAAAATATTGGAGATCGGGCATGCGCCCGTGAACGGAAACGGACACGGCAATGGCAACGGGTTGTCCCACGGCCATGTGGCGCAACTTGCCGCCGTGCAGCCTGTCAGCGACGACGCCAACGTGGTGATGGCGGCGGGATATGACAGCGCGGAGACAAACTCAGCCTCCCCGTACGCGCCGATTCTGCCCGAAGAGGGGATAAACCTCAAGGAAGCGGTGGACAAATACGAGACCGCCCTGATTGTGGCGGCGCTGGAGCGGTGCAACTGGGTAAAGAACAAGGCGGCCGTAATGCTCGGGCTCAACCGCACGACGCTTGTGGAGAAGCTCAAGAAGAAGGGGATGCTTTACGGAATCCCGGAGGAAGCGGCCTGATTAAAGTTAAAGATATTCTATTGGCCGAGGAGCTTCACGCTTCCCGGCCTTTTTTTATAGCCGGCCTTGGCAATCACCAATGGTCTATAATAAGCCATGAACGTGGGAATTTTACATGGTTGACTCATCAACTATAGACGGCGTAAAGCGCTTTCTTAAGAATGTGGACGCCAATGGCATCAAGGTAAGCTTCGGAGTCATGTTCGGTTCGCGGGCAAGGGGCGATAACGATGATCAAAGCGATATCGACCTGATTGTGGTGTCACCGGACTTCGACGGGATCAAGAAAAGGCCCGACGTGGCCAAGCTATGGGGATGCGCCGCCGAGACGGACGCCAGGATAGAACCCATACCGTGCGGTGAAATACAGTGGCGCGAGGATGACGGCTCTCCGATCATCGAAGTGGCGCGGCTGGAAGGGCAGATCGTTTACCCCGGATAAGGGAACCACAAAGATGTCACTGCAAGGTCGGGTATGAGTCTCTACGGTTTTGCCGCGGTGGGCGCCGGGGCGGCGTTGGGGGCGTGGTTGCGCTGGTGGTTTGGAATGCTCCTTAATCCGGTGTTCCCGACGATCCCGCTCGGCACACTGGCGGCCAATCTTATCGGCGGACTTCTGATAGGCTCTTCAATGGAGCTGTTCGCCCGCCACACATACCTTCCTCCGGAGGCCCGGCTTTTCATCATCACCGGCTTTCTTGGGGGGTTGACGACTTTTTCCACTTTCTCCGGGGAGATAACCGCGCTTTTGCAGAGGCAGGAATACACATGGTTCGGCGCGGCCATATTTCTCCATGTGGCGGGCTCGCTTGCCATGACGATACTGGGCATATTCGCGGTCAGGTTCATTTTGCTAAAGGGCACGGTATGAAAGGGACATGTCTGAAATTCTACGTTCACGAGAACAGGCGTCACAAAGGGATATTGCTGTATGAATGGCTGCTGGAGACGGCAAAGGGAATGGGAGTCCACGGAGGGTCGGCGTTCCGCGCGATAGCCGGATTTGGAAGGCACGGCGTGATGCGAGAGGACCATTTTTTAGAGCTGGCCGGAAACCTGCCGGTGGAAGTGGTCTTCGCGGTCAGCGATGAAGAGGCGAAGGCGATCCTGGAAAAAGCGAAGGGGGAGGGGATAGCGCTTTTTTATATGATGGCCCCGGTGGAGTTCGGAACTGTCAACGGAGGCGCGTGACGGGGGAAAATATTGTCACCACAGAGACACAGATTCACAGAGGAACACAGTTCTTGCCTTTGTGTCTGCGTGCCTCTGTAGTTATATATATCTTAAGGAATCCGGTGTGAATAACACGCCGGACAACATTACACCTGCGGTGTGCCGTGTCCTTCTTCCAGGATGGGGTAAACAAGGCGGCAACCCCGGCAGAACAGGTTGAGCAGGTTTATTTCCTCCTCCTCCAGCTCGGGCTGACAGTCCCATTTGGAGGCGCATTTTTTATTGGTGACCACCCGGACCACCGGATGGCTCGAAAGCCTGTAATAAGTCTCCATCGCCACGTGGTTGCGGATCTGCTCCTCCCCGGAGCCCATATACTCGGAATGCTCTTCTCCCGGATTGGCCGCGGTCAACTGGCGTATCCTGATTTCCTTCACCCTGCTCCGGAGGAAGAATGAGAGCCGGTCATGGGCCTCCGTGTCCGTCCATTCCGGAAGCGCGTCAAGCGTGAAACGGGCCAGCGCGTCATTTTCAATGGCGTCCAGTTCCTTTTCTATCCTTGCCGTGAAGCCGTCTATCATCCTTTCGGAGCCTTCATACGTGCGCCTGCGCTCGTTAATGTGGTACTTCAGGTGCAACAGGGCGATAAGCTCGTCCAATGATATGATCAGTTCCTCCAGCGCCCATTGCCAGTCGTGATGGCTGGCGCTCTCCTTGAGCATCGCTTCGAGCGATTCAGTCAGCGATTTCTTGATCGTCGCCCCGGGGAGCCGGGTTGATTTGAGCGTGGCCACTGAAAGAGGCGACAGGGCGCCTGCGCTCTCGGTGAATTTCTCGATCCCTTCGGGCAGGTAATAGTCCGGCATATGGTCAAAATGGGAGACGAAGGCCAGGGCCGTGTTCACCTTGTCCAGAAGGACGCTTATGACGTCGAAAGTCTTTTCGTCCACGGCAATCCCCTTGCCGGGGGCCGAGCCGATCATTTTTTCCATGCTGGCGAATTCTCCGGCCAGGTCAAGCCTCTTGACCGAAGCCTTTCCCACATGCTTGTCATACAGCCGGTTGAAATTCGAGAATGACATTCGGATGCGCGCCAGCCCCAGCCGGGCGAAATCCCAAAGCATCCTTGGCAAAGTGGCCCGTGAAGTTTCAAAAGCGCTCAAAAGTGTTTTTGACGGGATGGTCATGGCAAGGCACCGCTGGGCCGCCACCACGTCCACCTTGCGCACGCTGCTGGGGGAAGAGAACGCCGTCACCTCGCCTAGTATGGCCGGAGCGTTGATTGTTTCGATGAAAGTGGAGAACTTTTTGCCGCGTATTTCGGCGAGCGCCACGATCTTGCACGATCCGGCGAGGAGCGCCACTATGGCCTTCATGTCCCCCCCGCCGGACACAAGAAGCGTTTCCCCGGCCTTATGCACCTTTGGATCGTGAACGGCCAGGCTTTCCACCTCCCGCCGGTTGAGCATGTGGAATTCCGGCATCCTGGCAAGTATGCTTATCCCTTGATGAGTGATGGCGAACTTGTTGGACATTCTTTCGCTGGATCCGTTGGTCACATGATTGGATGTCATGAAATATTACTAAAAACAAAAGCGTTCGGATTTAAATAACAACATGTTTCTCCGCAGATAATATCCTTAAACCTGCTCTAATGCAACCGCCAACGCGCAGGTTCAAGTCAGTCGTTCTGGCTGCCGGAGGCGTAAGCGAAGCGTATTTTTGCCCTCAACGCCGCAAAATCCTTCATCGCGTCCACAAATGCCTCGAAATCCTCGGCCGGGAGTTCGTTCAATACCCTGTGGAACTCTGCTTCGCCCGATCCGTTCCATATGTCCCAGGCGACGCGAAGCAGTATTTCGCCAGTGTCGTCGTAATCTACGTTGTCCGGCGTCATCTCCTGGTTGATATCGCATGATTCGTCCAGGACCTCGCACAGAATCCTGGGATGGTTGCGCAGAAGCGTCCTTATGGCGGCGCCGCGCATGGTGGAGTTGATCTTGGAAAGTTCGCTCATGGTACTGCGCTCCGGATAATCAGTTAAGCCCGCACATCCCGCTGCGGCATCCGGGAATGTTTGGAGTGGAGCATCCTCCGGCCATCTCGCAGCGCGGCATGGCCGGCTGGGCGGAGCCGATGGAGGGAGAGAACACCGAAAGGTCCTTTTCGATGCGGGCGCTTCCGCACGAAGGGCACTTTATCCCTTTGCGGCTTTCGGCGGACATCACCAGCGCCTCGAACGATTTTCCACAGTTCGAACAGGTGTATTCGTATATCGGCATAAGGTGGATAACTCCCTTGTGAATTGACCAAAAACGCCGTATCAGCGCGGGCGGGCAAGAAACCCGCCCCCGCGAGACCGGCTAAAAACGTTGCCTTTTCAATAATAAATGATATCATAGCCCACTTTGACGGGCAAATTGGCATTAACACTTAACACGGTTGGATATGGCTAAGACAACGCAGGAAATACTGGCGCAGGCCAAGGAAAAATTGAAGACACTCTCCGCCTCGGAAGCGGCGGACGCAAAGGCGGCTGTGGCGCTTCGCATGGCGAAAAAGAAGGTCAAACGCGCCCAGCGCAAGACCAAGGTTGAAAAGACCATGGGCGGCAAGCGGGAAAGCTACGAGGCCAACCGCCTGAAGAACATCGAGAAGGCCAACGAAAAAGTGGCGAAGAAAAAGGCCGCCGCCGAGGCCGCCCTTAACGCCGCCGCCGAGAAACAGGCCGCCGCAGCCGGCGCCGAGGGCTGATAAGGACATCTTGTAAAGCCAGATCAGAGGAATATTTACCACGGAGGCACAGAGGCGCGGAGAAAAAATATCTTCGCTTTGTGACTTTGTGTCTCTGTGGTCATGCCTCCCCCCTGCAATCATGATGGAACAGCCCCGCCGATGAACGATCCGGCCAAGGTCAAACCGCATCTGGACAGGCTTCTGGCCCGGTTTGACAGGGCGTACCTTGCGCCGGACCCGCTGGCCGCCGCCCTCAAATTCAAACGAAAAGACGACCTGGAGACCGCCTGCTTTATCGCCGGTGTGTTCGCCTATGGCCGGGCGGACCTGATACAGAAAAATGTGGCCAACATTCTCGGCTCCATGGACGGATCGCCAGCAATGTTCTGCGAATCTTTCGCCAGAAAGGAAAGTCCCGGCTGGATGCGGGACTTTAGTTACCGCTTCAACAAGCATGACGACCTTGCGGCGTTGGTCCGCGCCATAGGGGAGGCCAGAAGCCGCCACGGCTCGCTCAAAGGGCTGTTCCTTGAAAAGGACGACCCGTCGGCGGAAACGGTCCTGCCCGGGTTGATCGGGCTTGTGGGCGCGCTGCGTGGATACGCGAAACGCAAGACCCGGTCGTTTTCCACCCTTGTCGCTGATCCGGCCCTTGGCGGCGCATCCAAACGGTTGAACCTTTTCATGCGGTGGATGGTCCGCAAGGATGGTGTGGATCCCGGCCCGTGGCACGGCGCGGTGTCCACCTCGCGGCTTGTGATCCCGCTGGACACGCACGTCGGCAGAATCGCCCGGCAATTGGGATTGCTTGACAGGAACTCCAACGACTGGAAAGCCGCCCTCGAGCTTACGAGGTATTTGCGCAAGCTCGATCCAAAAGACCCGGTGAAATACGACTTTGCCATATGCTCCTACGGCAAGCTAGGATACTGCGTGAAGAAGGCCGATCCTGAAAAGTGCGGCACGTGCGATTTCGGCTCGATATGCTCGAAGGCGGTTTGACCGGGGCGGACCTATGTGCTACATTGTCTTACATAAGGAGCCGCGGACATGAAAGACACGATCACCATCAGGTTGCCCGATAAACTGAGCAAGGAACTGACCATGGCGGTCAAGGCCGAAAAGAGCTCCAAAAGCGAGATCATCAGGGACGCCGTCGCCTACTATCTCGCCCTGAAACGTTTCCGCCAGTTGAGAAAACATATCCTCCCCTTCGCCGAGGCGCAGGGGCTTGTCACCGATGAGGACGTTTTCAAGGCCATCTCGTGAGGGTCGTGCTCGACACCAATGTCATCATAGCCGCTTTCGCCAGCAGAGGGCTTTGCGCCGAGGTTCTGGAGGTCTGCCTGGCCAATCATACAATTGTGACAAGCGAATTTATCCTGGCTGAAGTCGAAAGAAATCTTGCGAAGAAAATCCGCCTGCCCGGAAGCGTCGTGGACTCCACCATGAAGTATCTGCGGGAAATACCGGAGGTAGCCGTGCCGGCGCATGTCGAAAACATCAAATGCAGGGACAAGGACGATATCAAGATAATCGGGACGGCCATTGGCGGCGGGGCAGGGATAATTGTCACGGGCGACGATGATCTGCTTACGCTAAAGAGGGCCGGGAAGGTGAAGATAATGACCCCACGGGAGTTTTGGGACCACTTGAGAGAGGGGTGAAGATTGATATAACGTGTTGCGCTATATGACGTATTGCGTTATAATCTTGCATGATTAAAAGCTTTGTGGACAGGGAAGCGGAGAATATATGGAAGGGGATACGATCCCTAAGGCTGCCACAGGACATTCAGCAAACGGCGCGAAGAAAACTTAGAATGTTGAATAACGCCGTTAATCTGGATGATCTGCGCGTTCCGCCAGCCAACCGGCTTGAAGCTTTAAAGGCAGACAGGGCGGGGCAGCACAGCATCCGGATCAATGACCGTTGGAGAATATGCTTTATCTGGCGGGAGTTGAACGCCCATGAAGTGGAAATTGTTGACTATCACTAGGAGCGGAAAATGAGAAACAATTTGGATAATGTCCATCCCGGCGAGGTGCTTTTGGAGGAATTTTTAAAACCGATGGGGTTGAGCCAGAACCGTCTTGCGAGGGAAATCAGTGTGCCGCCCCGCCGGATAAACGAGATCGTCCTGCGCAAACGGGCCATTTCGGCGGACACGGCGTTGCGCCTCGCCCGTTATTTCGGCGTATCGGAAACCTTCTGGATGGGATTGCAGGCCGATTTCGACCTTGAAGACGCACGTGTGAAACTTGGCCCCAGGTTGAAAAAAGAGGTGAGGAAGAGAGCGGCGTAGAAAGAGAAAATGGTTAAGATGGCTATTGGACTTGGAAATATCCCTTATTGCTATTTAAATAGCTTCGTTATTGGCGCGTTGCGTTCTTGCATTTAAAATAGCCACTAAAGCCATAAGCACTTCGTTGGAATATCTTCGGTAAAATTTTACAAACCCTATATATTCAAAGAAAGCAAGAAATAATAAAACTGCCAAAAATATCAGCAAGACTATTTGGTTGACATCGGAAATAAATAAATGCATCAGAGTCGCCCAAAAAAGAAGTACGGATATAAGGGCTAGGGTTCTGAATAAACCATACAAAGCAATATAATTCCTCATTTTCTCTGTGTGTTTATCGGAATTTTCCAACACAAAATCATCTATAAACCTGAAAAAATTGAATTCTGGAGGGTTTATCCAATTGCTGTCAGTTGGATTAGAAAAAGTCACAGCGGAACTGGCGCCGTGAACGTCCCTGTAGAATAGTGAAATATTTGATTTTATAATATTTATTGTAGTGCTATCAAATCTATTCGCATAATAATTTCTCATATTTAGTGCGTATCCAAATAATAAATCGAAGCTAACAATTGGAGCCAATAGCAATCCAAGAAATGTCCTTAATATAAACCTGAAGGATTTTCTAAGGCATGGAAATTTTGTGCAATTTAATGAACTAAAATCATAATAACTAGAGAAACCAACTTTGCCAATATCCAATAAATATTTTGATGGATAATCTAATGACCAAATGGAATATTTTTCTATTGTCAGGGCAGATGCAATACTGAGAATTAGACCTAATAAATAAGAATAAAAGATAAATGGAATATATTCATCCTTGTTCTTAATAGTTATGGCGTTCGACATTGATGTAATTTCTCGCTGCAAGTCAATAATTACAATATGTACTATTGATTTTTCTTGGTAACTCAAATGGGAACTCTTCGACTGCGCATCTGGTTTGTCGGTAATGTGAGCGTTTACCGTAAGAATGCAATACAGGAAAATCCGAGTCAATCCCTTTTTTAGTTGAAACTCCCGGCATGACCGTCACGCCGCTTTCACCATTATCTTCCCCGCCAGAGCCCGTTTCATGATCTCACGCAGTTCTGGCAGGTGTTTATAACCGCTCACTTTCCTCAACCTGGG
>JACRLM010000069.1 GCA_016235255.1 Nitrospinota bacterium
AATCCATTCTTCCCTTGCCAGTTTTCCCGTTACCGTTTACTCTTTTCATGTGACCTCCTTGCTTTCCGTTGTTTTCGTTCAAAAACATGGTAGCAGGTGAGGTCATACCTTCGTTTCAACTAAGTTTAGGACACTTTCGCTAAATTAGGCCAATACCCCAATATTACCGTTACTTGGCTTAAATGAAGTAAAAGGTGATTTAGTATAAACTATGTAATAAAAAAATTCAATTTATATTTAGTTAAATGATATGTTCTCTAAGCTCGCCGTATTCGCCATGCCGTTGAGTTTATAAAGGGGGAGAGAAAATTAACCACAGAGACACGGAGACATGGAGAAAGAATTTCAATATTAGAATGAATATGTTTCTTTGTGCCTCAGTGGTGATAATCCTTCAACAAGGAGCGCGTTCACTCCCGGTCTATTCCGAGTTCTTTTATCTTTCTGTGTATCGTGCGGGCGTTCACGCCGGCGTGTTTGGACGCTTCGGTCACGTTTCCGTTGAAGCGGCGCAGTATTTCCACTAAATATTCACGCTCCGCCCGGGCCACCACGTTCTTTAGCTCCATGGCGCCTGTTCCTTCCGCTCCGGTTTGCCCGGAACTCACCGCCGGTATGTCCAGCCGCTCCACATATGGCCCTTTGCTCATTATCGCGGCCCGCTCCACAAGGTTCTTCAACTCCCGGATGTTGCCCGGCCAGAAATAGCTTCGCATCTGGTCTATGGCGGTGGAGGTGAAGCCCATCAGGTTCCTGCCGAGGATTTCGTTGAAGTTGCGCAGGTAATGCTCCGCAATCGGTTGTATGTCCACTTGCCGTTCCCGCAGTGGTGGCAGGCTCACCGGCACCACATTGATCCTGTAATAAAGGTCCTCCCGGAATTCCCCCTTGCGCACCGCCTCCCTCAAGTCCACGTTTGTGGCGCAAACATAACGCACGTCCACCTTTATATTTTCGTTGCCGCCCACCCGGGTGATTTCCCCTTCCTGCAGGGCGCGCAATATCTTCACCTGCATGTTCTGGGATATGTTCCCGATTTCGTCGAGGAAGAGCGTCCCTTTGTCCGCCAGTTCGAACTTTCCTATCTTCCTTGCGATGGCTCCGGTGAAAGAGCCTTTCTCGTGGCCGAAAAGCTCCGTCTCCAGAAGCGAGTCGGTGAGCGCGCCGCAGTTGATGGCCACGAATTTTTTTCCGGCCCGTTTTGACGCGCGGTGGATGGCCCTGGCGGCCAGTTCCTTGCCGGTGCCTGTCTCCCCGTGGATCAGCACGGTGGAATTGGTGGGCGCCACGGACTGCATCAGGCGGAACACCTCCATCATCTTCGGATCAAGGCTTATGATGTCGCTGAATTCTTCGGAAGGGTACATCCCCCGGCGCAGGTCCGTTACGTCGCGGACGATCTCTATGACGCTGTCCAGCGATCCGGATGCGGAGGTGAGGGGATAGACGGACACTTCCTTGAGGGAGCTTTGGGCTCCGGTCTGCGTGGTGAATGTGTTAAAGGCCGGCTGGCCGGTGTCGAACACCTGCTTGACCACGCAATACGAGCAAAGCTCCTGGGAGCCGTGGAAACCCTCGAAGCATCTGGCTCCGATGAGCGCGTCCTTGTCCAGTTCCTTGCCGCCGGAGTTAAGGCCCGATTTGTTTACGAACAGCACCGTAAAATCGCGGCCGAGGATTTTTATTGAATCGCGGATGCCGTCCAGGATGTTGCCCAGGAAGGCCGCGTCCAACGGCGCCTTGGGGGCGGATTTGGGCGTCTGTTCGTCCATGATTAAATATAACCGTCAATTATTCCGGCGGCCTGCCGCGCCCCGTCAATGGAGGCGGAGGCGGCCGGATTGGCCGCGTTCATTAAAAACGTCACGTCATCGTCCAGGTTTTCACCGAAGAACCTGCTCCGGGGAACGGCCCGCACGGCGGCGTAATCCCTTATGTCCCTATCCAGCGCTTCATATTCTACGAAATCATTGCGGGGGGTGTAAAGGATGCCGCGGGGCGTTGCGGCCAATTCGGAGCACAGCCCATAGCCAAGTTTGCCTATCACCATGTCGGCGGCGGCCAGAAGGCAGGCATGTTCCGCTTCACCCCTTTCAAACCGCCGCATACGTCCGAAACGCGGATTTCCCTCGCCGAGGGTGAGAAGGCCGCACACCGTCACCCTTTCCTCCACCGTGCCGAAAAAGTCTCCCGCGCCGATCCCCCCAAGGGAGACAAGCGCGTATTTCCCCTCCGGCGAAAGGCCGAGCTTGCGCCGGGCCTCCTCGCGGGTAAGACCGCTTTTGTTGGCGATCAAGTTTATGTCTTTCACGTTGGCGTATCCGTCCATGCCGCCGGAGAATGTCTTGATGCGCAGAATCCTTGTGGCGGAAGTGTACACCTTTGTGAGCCATTTTGAGATATCGTAAAACTCAGGTATTACGGGGGCGTAGGCGCCAAGTATCCAGTCCCAAAGGAAGTTCGTTACCACTATGGTTGGTACGCCGAGCCTTCGGCCCGTTTCCACCCCCAAAGGGGATATGTCGCTGACGACGGCGGCTGGTTTATGTTTGGAGGCGTAAGCATATTCAGCATCGGCGGCGGCGGGGAAGGCGCGCATCATGGCGGTGAAGCGCTGGAGTGTGCCGTCAACGTCGGTTGTCAGGCAATCTACCTGGGCCGGGCCGGAATCCACGTCCGCCGGGTCCACGACCACCTCGCCGCGCGATCCTTTTTTAAAAAGCCACGAAGGGGCGGAGGTGCGGACGATCACCCTGCGGCCGAAGTCATCGGCCAGGGACTTTGCCACAAGCGCGGCGCGGGTGGCGTGGCCGAAGCCGTGGCCGGAGACGTAATAGAGAACGGTTTTCATCCAAGGATTATACACTTCCGCGGCGTGAACCGGGTGGTTCCACAGTCTGGTATAATGACATGATAGATGAGCCAACCGGAGATCGCAAAAATGTCATACAAGGCAAGTGTGGTGATCGAAAAAGATGGAAACGGGTATTACGCATACTGCCCGGAGCTGGACGGATGCCAGACGCAGGGGGGGACGCTTGAGGAAATTATCGCCAACATGAAAGAGGCCGTGGCCCTTTATGTTGAGACAATGAGCGAGGAAGAAATAAAGGAGCGTTTCAGCAAGGAAATCCTCACCACATCTTTTGAGGTGGCGGTTGGCTAAGACTCCAAGGCTGACCTATCGTGAACTCGAATCAATGTTGATGAAAGCGGGGTTTGAGCTGGTCAGGATCAAGGGGAGCCACAGGATATTCATGAAATCCGCGTCAAGGGTTGTGGTTCCTTTCCACTCCGGCGGCACATTGCATCCAAAAATAATCAAAAAAGCGCTGGAAACAATCAAGGCGTCGTCTTGAATTGCCGCCACAGCGAGGCCACAGACGTAATAGAGGACGGTTTTCACCTTCTCCTTGATTCCCGCAACGCGCCGAGAATATCCTTGCGGGAAACTTTATGCCCGGAAAGCCCGTTCACTTCAAAAGGGGAGCTTTCCTGACGCGCCTTGGGCGTGATCAGATACATATCCCCCTTGCGGCGGCGGATGACCACTTCCTCTTTTCGCGATTCATCCAGAACATCGGCAAGTTTGTCCCGGGCCTGCGAATAAGTGTATATCTTCATTTGTCCAATAGCCCTATGTTGAGGTTTCGCGCCGCCTCGCTCAAGCCTTTTGTAAACTGTACAACTCGCAGTGTGAATTGGCAATATGCGCTCTGCCCCGCCCGCTGCCTTGGCGGCTGATCACACCACTATCCTCTTCCTCACAAGCCTGACGGCGAGCCACGTGAAAAACAGCGCCCCGGCCGCAAGAAATACCGGAGCCGCGACAAGCCCTTCACCCACGGAGCCGTGGAAGAAAAACCTGATGAGGTTCACGGAGTGCGTGGCCGGGAGCGTCAGCGATAGCCATTTGACGGCGTCCGGGAACTGGTCGAGCGGGAAGAACACCCCTGAAAGGAAGAACATCGGCGCCACCGCCAGGGTGAAAAAATAATCGAAAAAATCATAGCTTGGCGATATGGCCGAAAAGCATATGGCCGCCGCGGCGAAAAGCGTCCCCGTGAACGCCACGGTGACCGCTATGCCCAAAAATCCCGGGCCGGGGGCATAAAGCCCGAATAGCGTCATCACTATGACCATCACCGTGGCGGATATCATGGACTTGGTCATCCCCCACATGATCTCACCCACCACAAGGTCGGCAAGGGACACGGGGGTGGATATGATGGACTCGTATGTCCCCTGCACCGTCATCCGGGTGAACGAGCCGAAGGTGCATTCGAACACCGCCGAGTACATCGCCGTGGTCACGATAAGCCCCGGCGCGATGTAGTTTATGTACGGCATGCCGCCTATGCCGCTCATGTAGCCGCCAAGCCCCATCCCCATGGTGAAAAGGTACAAAAGCGGCTCGCCTATATTCCCGACAAGGCTTGGCTTGTAGTGTGTAAGGTAAACTGAAAAGTTCCTGCGCCACACGTGGAGGGCCCTGTGGGTGACCATCATCTCCCCTCCGCCGCGCCTGCGTGGCCTTTATGCGTGAGTTTTATGAAAAGGTCCTCCAAGTTCGGGGCGCGTCTTGTTTTCACGAAGCCCAGTTCGCCGTTGCGCGCCATTATCGCGTCAAGCTCTCCGTCGGCGGGGCCGAAAATCACGAAACTGTTCTCCATCCGCTCAAACCGCAGTCCGGTCCGGGATATGGCCTCTTCGGCGGCGCTCTCAAAACCTTCCCGGCACACAAGCTCCGTCACCGCGTCCCCCAGTTGCTCGTGGATCAGCCGTTCCGGCTCGCCGGTGAGCATTATGCGCCCGTCCCGCATGATCGCCACCCTGCCGCAAAGCCTCATGGCCTCTTCCATGTAATGGGTGGTGAGGATCATGGTGACTCCGGAGCGCTTGAGCTCGGCGAGCTTTCTCCATATTACGAGCCGGGCGGAGGGGTCCAGCCCGGTGGTCGGCTCGTCGAGGATGAGGATGGAAGGATCGTTGATAAGCGCCCGGGCGATCACAAGCCTTCTGCGCATACCGCCGGAAAGGGCCCTGATCTTGTGGTTGCGCCATTGGGTAAGGTGGAAAAAGTCCAGAAGCGCCCGCGCCTTGTCCTCCGCCGTTTTTCGGGGGATGTCGAAATACCCGGCGAACACCACGAGGTTTTTCATCACGGACAGGTCCGGGTCCAGGCTTTCTTCCTGCGGCGCCACGCCCAGGATCGCCTTTATTTCCCTGTCGTCTTTCCCGGCGGCCATGCCGTCCACGGTGATGGAGCCTTCATCTATTGGCGAAAGGCACTGGATCATACGCATCACGGAGGTCTTGCCGGCCCCGTTTGGGCCCAAAAACCCAAAACACTCCCCCCGCATCACGGAAAAGTCCACTCCGGCGACGGCGGTGAAGGAACCGAACTTTTTTACGATACCGGCCCCGTTCACCATAACCGATGGCATCACAAGGCTCCGGTCAGGATTTTGGCACCTTCTCCCAGTCTTTCAAGAACCGCTCTATCCCCACGTCCGTGAGCGGATGGCGGGAAAGCTGGGTGATAACGGAGAAAGGTATGGTGGCCACGTCGGCTCCCATCCGGGCCGATTCAAGCACATGGAGCGGGTTGCGGACCGAGGCGACGATCACCTCCGTGTCGAACCCGTAGTTTGAGAAAATTTCCATTATCTGGCCGATGATCTCAATGCCGTTGTGCGACGCGTCGTCCAGCCTGCCGATGAATGGGGAGACATACGATGCCCCCGCCTTGGCCGCCAGAAGAGCCTGGTTTGCGGAGAACACCAGCGTAACGTTGGTCTTTATCCCCTCGCCGGTGAGCGTTTTCACCGCCTTGAGCCCCTCGGTGGTCATCGGGATCTTCACCACGATGTTCTCGTGGATCTTGGCCAGCTCCCGCGCCTCATTGAGCATCCCGGCGCAGTCGAGCGCTATCACCTCGGCGGATATCGGGCCGTCCACCTCAGCCACGATCTCGTTGATGACCGTTCTAAAATCCTTGCCGGTCTTGGCCACCAGGGATGGATTGGTGGTGACGCCGTCCACCACGCCCAAGGCGTTGGCTTCGCGGATTTCCTTTATGTCCGCCGAGTCTATGAAAATCTTCATTTAATATGCTCTCCAGATCGAAGGGGAAAAAACAGCGTGATCATATCCAATCAGACGATTATATGAAAGAAAACCCAAGGCGCCAAGCTGTATAGCGCCGCCGGGGGGAGTAGATGCTCGGCGGGGTGTTTAAGCCGGAGGCGTCACCCCGCCGTCCTGACATTACACACTGAGCAGGTCCGGGGTGAAGAACACCCCGGACAGCAAGGGAGGCGTCAAGCTGTATAGCGCCGCCGGGATGAAGAGGACTTCCTTTTCTTTGGAAAGAAAAGGAAGCGAAAAGAAACTTTATCTGCGCCGCTTGGGGGGATGGAATCCCCCGCAAGGCGGCGCACACGGTTTTCTTTTGGTTCTTTTCTTTTTCCCAAAAGAAAAGAACGCCTCTTTTCCCCTGCGCGGCTATTGACATATGGGGCGGCTCCGGTTATTTTCTACGATTCCTTGGTATTCTTGGATATTTCCATATAATGAGTGAAAAGACGGCGTTTTTGTTTCCCGGGCAGGGGTCGCAGTTCCCCGGCATGGGGGCAACTTTTATAAATAGCTCCCCATCCGCTAAAAGGCGGGTGGAAGAGGCCAACGACGCGCTGGGATTCGACATCGGCAATATCATGGCCGAGGGGCCGGAGGAGGAGCTTCGGCTCACCGCCAACACCCAGCCCGCCATATTGTTATGTTCTGTGATAGCCCTGGAGGCCCTGCTGGAAAGAAAAAACATCGTCCCGAAAGCCGCCGCAGGGCACAGCCTGGGGGAATTTTCGGCCTGTTACGCCGCCGGGGCCATAGGATTTTCGGACGCGATACGGCTTGTCCGCAAGAGGGGTGAACTGATGCAGTCCGCCGTGCCTGTTGGGGTGGGGGCCATGGCCGCCATAATAGGGCTGGAACCGGCCGCAGTGGCCGATGTCTGCGCGGAGGCGGGGGGAGAGGTGGCCCCGGCGAATTTCAACAGCCCGGAGCAGACGGTGATCGCCGGGAAAACCGAAGACGTGGCAAAGGCTATGGAGATAGCCAAATCGAAAGGGGCGAAAAAGGCCCTATCGCTCCCGGTCAGCGCCCCGTTCCACACATCCATGATGAAGCAGGCCCGCGAGGGGCTGGCGCAGTTTATGGAGTCGATAACGATCAACGATCCCGGATTCCCGGTTATCCGCAATGTGGACTCCGGGCTTTCCGCCACCGCCGCCGACGTGCGCGACGGGCTTGTCCGGCAGGTGACCGGGTGTGTCCAGTGGGTGGACTCCATGAAAAAGCTTTCCGGCCTTGGCGTGGCCAGGGCATATGAACTGGGGCCGGGCAGGGTGCTGGCGGGGCTTATGAAAAGGATAGACAAGTCTGTGGAGACGGTGTCCATCGGCTCCGTGGAGGAACTGGACAAGGCTATGGAGGGGGCTAATGGATAGGTTAAAGGGGAACGCCGCGATAATCACCGGAGCGGCCCGGGGGATAGGAAAAGGCTTGGCGGAAGCGTTTGCCCGGGAAGGGGCGGACCTTGTGTTGGTGACGCGGTCCAACCCGCTGGACGAGATACTCGCCGCGTGCCGGGCATATGGCGTGCGCGCGGAAGGGATGACAGGCGACGTGGGGGATTCATCCTTCGCCAAAACCGTGGTGGCAAAATGTTCGGAGCTTTACGCCAGGGCGGACATTTTGGTGAACAACGCCGGGATCACCAAGGACGGGCTTCTGGTGCGGATGAAAGAAGAAGATTTCGACGAAGTCATCCGGGTGAACCTTAAAGGGACGTTTAACATGACCCAGGCCGCCGCCGCCGTGATGATGAAACAGAGGCGGGGCAGGGTGATAAACATCACCTCAATAGTGGGGCAGACGGGGAACGCCGGGCAGGTAAACTACGCCGCCTCCAAGGCGGGCATGGCCGGGATGACCATGTCGGCGGCAAAAGAGCTTGCGGGGCGGGGGATAACGGTGAACGCCATCGCCCCCGGATTTATAACAACGGACATGACCGGCGCGCTGCCGGACAAGCTTAAAGAGAAGATTCTGGAGGCAATACCACTGGGGCGGTTCGGCGAAGTTGCCGATATCGCCCATGCCGCGGTGTACCTGGCTTCGGAGGAAGCGGCGTATGTCACCGGCCAGACGATATCGGTAAACGGCGGTATGGCGATGGGGGTGTGATTTTAAGCTTGGAATTCCCGCTGTTTTCATTACAATAGAAAAACGTTTTTATTCAGGAGATGAATGCTATGGCTATAGCCGAGAAAGTTAAGGAGATCATCGTCGAGCAACTTCAGGTGGACGTGGCCAAGGTTGTGCCAGCCGCCAAGTTCGACACCGATCTTAACGCCGATTCGCTGGACGTGGTGGAGCTTGTGATGGCCTTTGAGGAGGCTTTCGACATAGAGATCCCCGACGAGGACGCGGAGAAGATACAGACCGTCCAGCAGGCGGTTGACTATATCACCAACGCCACCGCCGGCAAGGCGTAAGGCTGCGCGGGGTTTGGGGTGCGCGGCCCGCTAAGGCGGGATGGCGCGCCCATAGCCCGGTATGCGCTGATTTAAAGCTGAAATGATGAAAAATGTCGTGGTGACCGGCCTTGGGATGGTGACACCCCTTGGCATAGGTGTGGCCGAGACCTGGAAGGGGATAACCGCCGGCAAGTCCGGCATTGGCCTTATCACCAGGTTTGACGCCTCCGAATATCCCGTGCGGATCGCAGGGGAGGTGAAAGGCTTCGACCCGTTGAACTATATAGACGGGAAAGAGGTCAAGAAGATGGACACCTTCATCCAGTTCGCCATCGCCGCCACCCGGTTCGCCTTCGAGGACGCCGGGATAGACGTCCACAACATGCCGTCCCATGAGCGCGACAGGATGGGGGCGATAATAGGCGCCGGGATCGGCGGCCTGCCGGAGATAGAAAGCACGGCGAAAATCCTTAGGGAACGCGGCCCGCGCAGGGTGTCGCCTTTCTTCATCCCGGCCGTTTTGGCGAACATGGCGGCGGGGCAGGTGTCCATCCACTACGGGCTGCGGGGGCCCTCTTCTTGCCCGGTGACGGCCTGCACCACGGGATCTTCCGCCATAGGCGACGCCGGGCGGTTAATCGAGCGTGGTGACGCGGACGTGATAGTGGCCGGCGGGGCGGAAGCGGCCATTACCGGGCTTGGCATAGCCGGATTCGCCGCCGCCAAAGCGCTTTCTAAAAGAAACGACGAGCCGGAAAAGGCCAGCAGGCCCTTTGACGCGGACCGGGACGGATTCGTGATGGGCGAAGGGTGCGGCGTGGTGGTGCTGGAGCGCCGGGAGCGCGCGGTGGCCCGTGGCGCAAGGATATACGCCGACCTTATCGGATACGGAATGAGTTCGGACGCCTATCACATGACATCCCCACCGCCGGAAGGGGACGGCGCATTGGCCGCCATGAACCACGCAATACGGGACGCCGGGATACTGCCGGACCAGATAGGTTATATAAACGCCCACGCCACTTCCACCATGGCCGACGCCATAGAGACCCTGGCGGTGAAGCGGGCATTCGGGGAGCATGCCCACAAGCTTGTCGTGTCGTCCACAAAGTCCATGACCGGGCACCTTCTGGGCGCCGCAGGGGGGATCGAGGCGATTTTCACCATCAAGGCGCTTGAGACCGGGATCATTCCCCCCACAATCAACCTGGACAATCAGGATCCGGCTTGCGACCTTTTCTACGCCCCCAACAAGGCGGTGGAGCGCAAGATAGATTACGCGCTTTCCAACTCGTTCGGGTTCGGCGGGGTGAACGGCAGCCTTATTTTCGGACGGCACGGCGCCTGAAAATCGCAGCGCCGCCTTCCAGACGGCAATTGCCGGCGGGACGCCTGCGCTACGGCCGTTGGACGGCGTGAAAGCAAAATGGTCTATATAGAAAATCCCGTCCCGGCGAAAATCGTCCGCAAAATGAACAGGTTCCTTTGCCGCGTCCTTACCGGCAAGGGGGAGACCTCCGCCCATATCCCGAATTCCGGCAGGCTGACGGAACTTTTGACCCCCGGCGCGCAGGCATTGCTGGAACCTTCAACGAATCCGGAGCGCAAGACCCGCTATACCCTGCGTTCCGTAAAATATGGCGGACGATGGGTTTGTGTGGACTCGTCGGTACCGAACCGGGTGGCGGAGCGGATGGTGGAAAGCGGCAAATGGACGATGTTCGCCGGATACCGCGTAAAGCGGCGGGAGGCCACCATCGGCCATCACAGGTTCGACCTTTTGCTCGAAGGGGCTGGCAAAAAGCCGATGATCGTGGAAGTCAAATCGGCGACGCTGGTCAATGGGGACACAGCCATGTTTCCCGACGCGCCTACGGAACGGGGAAAATCCCACGTGGAATATCTGGCCGAATTGCTGGATGAAGGATATGACTGCGCGGTTTTGTTCGTCATCGGCCGTTCCGGCGTGGCCCGGTTTACGCCCAACGCCGCCACCGATCCCGGATTCGCCGCGTCGCTCAAGGCCGCGTGGCTGGCAGGAGTGAAAGTGATGGCGGTGACTTGCGCCGTTGGGGAACGCACGATCCATGCGGCGGTGGAAATACCTGTGGCATGGGACGGGTGAGGCGATTGGGCGGTGCGCCTGAACTAAAAACGCTGAACTAAAAACGCTTGCGCCAAAAAACGGTTTGCGTAAAATAACGATGTTGATAATTGTTGAGTATTTCTAATCCGGGAGTGCCGCTCATGCCCAAAATCACTATTGCCAGAAGGTTGCTTGCCGTCTGCATACTGGCCCTGCTCATCGCACTGCACGCTTGCGGCGGCGGCGGCGGGCCGGACGATAACAGCGGTGATAACGGCAATGGGGACACAGGCTCCCGATACTCGTGCGAGACCCAGAACAACCACCAGTATTATAACGGGACCGATTGCGCCCAGTCCGGCTGCCACACCAGCGGCTTTAAGCCGATGAGCTACTCCGGATCGGCCCCGGCGGGCTCCACCATAACCATAATCGAGGATTCCGGCGCCACATACAGCCTGCCCGTGAACTCGCAGGGGAATTTCTGCCTGAGGAGCAAATACGGCGGGAATCCTTCGGGCGGCTACACCGCGTCGCTGTCATCGGCGATGATCGCCCATCAGGTGAACGGCTCTTGCAACGCCGCGTTGTGCCACGACGTGAACAGGCCGATATTTTAAGGTGATTTAAGCGCTTCCCCATAGCCGTCCGGCCAAGGATATCTTAATGCGGGACGGGGTATTATTCACCCCTCCGTATAGTAACGCCACCGTCCCGGCAATTGCCATAGGAGGTGGCGTTTCAACAGGCGCTTTCTACAAATACTCCTTCATCCCCATCTGCCTGAGCTTCTCCGTCACCTGGCGCACATCCTGGGCCTTTTCGCGGTTTAGCACGAGTATGGCGTCGTCCGTCTCCACCACCACCACGTTGTCAACGCCCACCACCGCCACCAGCCGGTTGCCGTTATGGGCCAAAACGCCCCTGGCGTCCACGGCGATGAGTTTGCCCCGCGCCCGGTTTCCTTCCGCGTCCGGCTCCATAAGATCGTACAAGCTCCGCCACGACCCAACGTCGTTCCATCCCGGGTCCGCCGCCGCCACGATCACTTTCCCCTCGCGCCCGGCTTTTTCCATCACGCCATAGTCTATGGACTGCGATTCGAGGGTTGGATAAACCTCTCGCATCACGGTTTCAAAATCGTCCGTCCCTATTGCCCGGCGTATCGGCCACATCTCCTTCATCAGGCGCGGCATCGCGTCGTCGAGCTCTTTTAATATCGTGTCCGCCCGCCAGAAGAACATCCCGGCGTTCCAGTAATAGCCGCCGGACTTGACGTACTCGGCCGCGGCGGCGGCGTCCGGCTTTTCAAGGAAGCGCTCCACCTTGAAAATGGATGGCGCCATGTCGTCCCCCCGCTTTATATATCCGTAGCCTGTCTCGGGGTAGGCTGGCTTGATTCCGATGGTCCCGAGCGACCCCGGGAATTTGTCCAGAACGTTGACAAGCATTCTGGCCACATGCACAAGCTCATCGGGCCGGGTCACCACATGGTCCGCCGGGAACACCGCCATTATCCCCCCCGGATCGCGCTTGGCCACGATCATCGCCGCCAGGGCCACGCATGGCGCGGTGTTGCGCCCGGCCGGTTCGGCGATGACGTTTTCAGGCGGGACCCGCGGAAGCTGAAAACGGATTTCATCCACGTGGGACGCGCCGGTGATGACGATGGTGCGTTCCGGCGGCGCTATCGGGATGATCCTTTCCAGCGTCGCCTGGATCATGGTGGACTCCCCCGCTATGGGGAGCGTCTGCTTGGGCCGGTTTTCGCGCGAAAGGGGCCAGAACCTCGTTCCCTTGCCGCCTGCCATTATCACGTTAAAGTTCATCGGACCGCCTGCTTTTTGGTGTTGTCACGGATGTTAACGATACCGCAACGGGCCGGGGCCAACAAGTGGTTTTGCGCTCAACCGGACATGAAGGATGCGCCTGTCACCAGAATCCCGGAATGAACCTGTGTTTCACATGTCCGCAGTACGCCGCGTAATCAGGGTCGCTTTTCAGGTGACGTTCCTCTGTGACGGCGCGAAGGAAATAGATTATGTTCCACACCGCAAGGAACACGAACTGCCACGGACTTGCAAAGTTCCTCACGTTCTCCGACCACCATGCGATGTTCTTGGCGATATATGCCGGGTGGCGGATGAAGGCGTAAGGGCCCCGGGTGATTATCCCCCGGTTGGTAAGGTTGGAAAAACGAAGCCCGAAGGCCATCGTCGCCCAAACATACACCGTGAAGGCGCAAAGCGTCGTCAGCCGCAGGCCGAATTCAGCGAAGTTGTTCATGGCGGCGGCGTAAGCCGGGTCCAGAAACGTCAAATGCGTGAAGTCCAATATGTGCGCCCCGTGGAAATTCCTGTCATAGGGCAGGTAATTGGTGGTCAGGCCGTTGAAGGGGGGGTAGCACACAAGCGCCGCAAGCCATCCGCTCAAGGTGGGGTCCACGCTTTTGGACTTGTTGTCCAGCCATCGCGACGAGCATATGTAGCCCACCAGGCTTATGGACACGTCCATAAGGAATATGCCGTGGAAGGCGCTTGCGTAGAAATAATCGAACAGGGCCCACCACGGCCAGGTGTCTGATTGTGCGCTTGGGGTTGCGCCCAGTATCATCGCAGCCTGGCCATACAGTTTCGGAAAGAAATCGAAAAGCCCGGAAGCCTCCATGAAAAGGAACGTGAGCATCAGGGGGACGAAGAAGAACTTCACTCCCGTGTCCCTTGCGGTGACCAGGTTGGACCTGTTGAAAAACGCCCGGCGCGCGGCGCTGTAATCTTTGCGGGCCACGCTTTTTACCGCGGCCCGAAGGAAGATCAGCGCCACAAAACCGGGATCCTTCCTGTCCTCCGCGCGGCTTTTGCGCAAAAGGTTCGTGATGAACGCGTACGGCAGCCCGGCCAGCGCGTAGATGGTGAACAGGTACGACACGGTGATCCGCCAGTTCTCATAGTACCCGGAGCCGTAAAAAGGGTGCGACAGGAACACCAGCATCAGCGCGCCGAAAACGCAAAGCCCCGTAAACCAGCGGTAAAAAGCGGTCTTTAACGCCCATCCCGCAGGGGCCAGGCGGTATTTGCCCATCCGCAACGAGCTGAGGCCGGAGGCCCATATGGCCGTAACGGCGCCACCGCATATGACGTAACACGCTTCCATGTCCGTCCAGGGCCAGCCAATGAAAGATAGCGTCGGGCCGTTTATGAATGGCTTGCTTCCGAGCGCTATGGACCATGCCATGAAAACGCCGCAGGCGGCGGCCAGAAGCGTGGCGGCGCGGCGGAACGGGTCTTTGCGGGTCTCCCAGGTGACCATGAGCGTGAACGAAAGGGCCACCACGCCGAGCACGTCAAAATAGTTGCGGTTTATGAACCGGAACGAATAGCCGGAAGGCATCCACGACAGGCATTCAAAAACGTTGGGGCCGCCGTTTGGGAGGGTCTTGGCCTTGTAGATCGCATATGCGGAACACATGACAAGGGCGAAAAGGCCGCCTATCACGCCGGTCCATATTCCCTGGCGTCCTGCGGCGGGATCGAAAGGTCTTACGGTGGCGCCATGGCCTGTCTGCTGCGATTCATTCATAAGTCCTAGAAGCGTAGCCTATGCCACGCGCAAAGGTCAAGGCGGGCGCCGGTCCGGCAATTCAGTAATGGTAACGGCATTGGAGGATGACAAGGCCGCCGGAAGCGTCCACCTTGTACACCAGACGATGCATATCGTCTATGCGGCGCGACCAGTAACCCGCCAGAGCATGCTTCAACGGCTCCGGTTTCCCGATGCCCCTGAAGGGATCGCGCTGGATATCTTTGATCAGTTCGTTGATCCGGGCGAGTTTCTTGCGGTCTGTCCGGCTCCAGTGAAGATAGTCCTCCCACGCGCCGCCGGTAAAGCTAATCACCGGCGACAAGCTTCCGCTTCCGTGCCTTTCCTTTTTCCGCCTCCCGCGCCGCCTTTAGCAGCCGGGCCGCGTTTGCCGGGCTTCGCAGCAGGTAGGCGGTCTCCTCGAAGGCGTTATAGTCGTCCAGGGACATGAGCACAGCGGCCTCTCCCTTTTGCCTTGTGATAACCACCGGAGCATGGTCCCGGGTCACTTCGTTGATGGTCCTGGCAAGCTTGTTCCGGGCGGCTGTATAGGTCATCGTTCTCATGATTGCGCCATAACATTGTACATAGCTGTATTATGGGAGATGGGAGTGATTCCCGCAATAAAAAAGGGGCGGCCTGTGGACCGCCCCGTTATCGAAAAAATAAAACGCTATTTGATCGCCTCGCTCATGATCCTGTCCATCTTGTCCTTGGCGGCCAGTTTCAGTTTTTTGAGCCTTGACAGCTCCATCTCGTCGTCCGCCGACACCACTTTTTTACGGACAATCCCGCCCACCAGCCTTTCCAGCGATGAATGCTCCCCCGCAAGTTTCCTGAAATCGGGGTTTGTGGCCATAAGGTTGGCGAAGGCTGATTCATGTTCCGCTACTTGCATCGGTCCCTCCTTCCTCAATTTTTGGTGTGGAGTAGTTCCCAGTTGATCTCCGCCTGGGAGCGGCGCACGTATCTTGGCGAAGGCGGAAGAGTTTCCAACAGCCCCTCCACCGCCTTTTCATAAACTATCATCGCCACCCCTTCCGCCGGGGGCCTGGCGCTTTGCGGGTCCGCCACGGCGTTTTTCAACCGCGAATTGAATACCTCGGCGTATGGTGCGAAACCATCCCCCACGAACCGCACGGGGCCGTCTATCACCCCGGCAAGTTCCTCCGGCGGGACGGCCAGGTCCGCCGTCAGTTTCTCCAATTTCCCGCCATGGCCGGAACTGCGGTACAGCGCGGCGTAAACTTCCCCTTTTCTGGCGTTGAGGATGGGGCAAAGATAGCCTTCGCCGTTAAAATCGTGGGCGCGGGCAATCGCGTCCAGCGATCCCGCCCCGGCCACAGGCTTGTTCAGAGCGTCCGCAAGCCCCATTATGGAGCCAAGGCCGATCCTAAGGCCGGTGAAAGAGCCCGGCCCCGCCGCCGCCGCTATCACGTCGATCTCATCGAGCGCGACTCCGGCTTCCGCCAGAAGGTTTTTGACCACTTCAAGCAGGTTGCGTGAATGCGTGTGAACTGCTGTTTGGCGTATGGATGCTTTGATTATTCCGTTTTCTGCAATTGCGGCGTTTGTTTGGGATGTGGAAGTGTCTATCGCCAGGATGCGCATGCCGCCGCCTCGTCTGGGTTCATCTACTTTCTTGATACCAGAATAGAGGACCGATTGCAAGGAAAAGGAGGAGTTTTGAATGATTCTACATTGAAACCGTGGATTTTATGCGCCCGCGCCACGTTCTCCATGCAGGCTGGAGTATTCCACCACGCGCTCCATGAACCGGTCGAACGCCGTCTTGCCGCAAAGGCTCTCCGCTTCTTCCACCGGCATGTCCGGAGCCGTCCTGCTGATGGAGTTTACGAACACGCCGGAGCCCGCCTGGCTGGTCAGCCCGCCTTCATTGTCATAAACTTCCGCGCTCTTATGTCCGCAGCTTGGCGACCTCCCCTTGCCGATGAATCCGCATATGCCGCTTTTTCGGACAAAATCCCCGCCCGCCGCCTCAAGCTTGTCCGTCACGTCCGCCCCGCCTGTCCCGATGGACAATGCCCGTGGATTTTGCGGATCACCGTATAGCCGCAAAGGATCCCTCGGGGCGCCAAGGCCGATTTCCATCTCCGGGCAGAACAAAACCGGCTCGGCCACTTTTTCAAGCGCGCTTATCAGCGATTCGTCGTATTTATTTGCCCCGTCGTAACGAACGTTGCGCCCGGCCAGGCATGCGCTTATCCCGACGCGGGGTTTTGATCCGGCTTCCATAGGTTTGTCCACGCGTCCGCCGGCGCCGTGCCCTAAATCGCCAGATGGATCGAAAGGATCATCTGGGCCAGCGCGATCTTGATAAGCGTGGCGGCGGGGTAAACGGCGGAATAGCCTGCGTTGGGTATCTCGTTTTTCGTCTGCTCCAGGGCGAATCCGAGCACCGCCGGCTGGGTGTGCATCCCCGCCACCATGCCGAAAAGCAGGTTCATCGGTATTCCCAGCAGTTTATAGCCCACCGCAAGCGCCGCGAAAGCCGCCGCAAAGGTCACCGCCGCCCCCGCGAAAAACACCGCCAATCCCCCCGCCGAAAAAAGGGTGGAGGCAAAGCCGTATCCCGCACGGGTCCCCACCCCCGCAAGGAACATCACTATCCCGATCTGGCGCAACGTCATGTTGGCGCTGTATGGCACCGCCCACACAAGCGAACCGGAATGCCTGATGGTCCCAAGCACAAGTCCGGCGATCAGCGGCCCCCCGGCGAAACCGAGCTTGACCTCTGTTCCTCCCGGCAGCGGGATCGGTATGATTCCCAGCACAAGCCCCATGGCAAGCCCCAGGGAAAAGGTGAGCACGTCCACTTCGCTCACCCCTTTGTACGAGTCGCCGAAAAACCCGCTTATCTTTTTCATGTCCTCCCGCCGGGCCACCACGCGCACCCTGTCCCCCATCTCCAGCGCGGTCTCGCCATGCACCAGCACGTCCACGTCCCCCCTGCGCACACGGCTCACCACCGCGCCAAGGTTCACGTCCACCGAAAGCTCGGCAAGGCTCCTGCCGGCAACATCCGGGTTGGATACGAAAATCCGGCGCACCTCCACTTCGCTGCGGTCCAGTTCGATATGGTTTCCCGTCGGCTCGCCCAGATACTCCATAATCCGCCTTATCTCGTCCTCCGGGCCGACCACCACCACAAGGTCCCCGGTCTTAAGCGTCAAACCACCCACCGCCACCAGGAAATGCTCCTCCCGTTTGATCCTGCCGAACACCGCGTTCCACTTGAACCGGCGGAAAAGCTCCCGGATCATCACGTTTTCCACCTCCGGATTGGTCACGCGGATGTCCCTTGTGAACAAAGGCTCGTTGAGCGCGCCGAAAGCCCTCATCCCCCTGGCTTCTTTTGCGAAGTCCACTTTCCACAGACGCCGGGCGAAAGTCATCGCCATAAGCACCCCGATCACCCCCATGGGGTATGTGATGGAATACGCCACCACAGGTTCGGAAAGCAGCTTTCCGGCCTCCGGCCCGGTGGCGTAGCCTTTCAGTGTCTCCAGCGCCCCGGCGAGGGCGGGGGTATTTGTCAGGCTTCCGGCGAACATCCCGGCGGCCATGGCGCTGTCCACCCCGATAAGCCGGGAAAGGACGAAGATCAGCAGGCAGGCGAACGCCAGTATCCCCGCGGCGAAAAAGTTGTTCCGGATTCCTTCGCGCTTAAGCGACGCGGTGAACTCCGGCCCGCTGGACAGCCCCACCGTGTACACGAACAGCACAAGCCCCAGCACGTATATTATCTCCGGCAGCTTTAGCGCCGGGTCTATCGAGCCGAACGCAAGGCCGACGAACAGCACCGCCGCCACCCCCAGCCCGCACCCCATGACCTTTATTTTCCCGAGCGGGTATCCCAACGCCGCCACGATGAAAAGATATAGCAGCGGATTGCCGGAAAGAATCTCGACCATAATAGTGTCACCTTAAAATACGGATGTAAGGCTATTATAGACCCCCGGCATCGCTATATAATTGTATTTTGGTTGAGGAGCTATTAATAAATTGGCCACGGTAAGATTTTTCGCCTCCGTCCGCGACAGGGTCAAGAATGAAAGTGTGGAAATACCCCTCGCAAAGCCTTTGCCGTTGCGTGACGTACTTGCTAAAACGGCGGCGGCGCTGAAAGTGGACGAAGTTGCGCTTATAAATCCATCGTTGCTGTACGCCGTGAACAAGAATATGGAAGGGCTGGACTTTATCGTCAACAACAACGACGAGGTGGCTGTATTGCCGCCCCTATCGGGAGGCTGACCATGGCGAGGATTCAACAGGAAGATTTTGACCTTGGCGCCGAAGTGGACGCCGTTGTCCGGCGCAACCCGGCGGCAGGCGGCACGGTGGCGTTTCTGGGAACGGTGAAGGAGTTTTCGAAAGGGGAACGGATCGCAAAGCTGGAATTCGATAGCTATCCAGGCATGGCGGAGGCCGAGCTTGAAAAGCTGGAGGGGGAGGCGAAGGAGCGGTTCAATGTTCTGGAAGCTTTCATCATCCACAGGCTCGGCGAAATACCGCTAAACGGGAACATCGTGCTGGTGATCGCGGCGGCGGTGAGCCGGGGGGCGGCGTTTGACGCGTGCGAATGGATGATAGACGAACTCAAAAAGCGCGTCCCCATATGGAAAAAGGAATTCACCACATCGGGAAGCCACTGGGTGGAAGACCATCCGTGACCGTTTCGCCGCAAATCCCCATCGCCATCCTGGCAGGCGGCAAGAGCGTGCGGATGGGGCGGGACAAGGCTTTCGTGGAAGTGGAGGGCGTCCCGATGATCGAACGGGTGATCGCGGCGGCGCGTCAATGTTCCGCAAACGTGATAATCATCGCCAACGAGCCGGAAAAATATCAAAAGTCCGGCCTGCCGGTTCACACGGACAAGGTCAAAGGGATGGGGCCGCTGTCCGGGCTTGTGACGGCGTTTGAGGCCACCGGAGCCGGCGCCGTGATGATGATCGCCTGCGACATGCCATACATTTCACCGGCGATGATACGCCACATACTTTCGCGATATTTGAAAGGGTGCGGCGCGGTGATTCCATATGCGTTCGGCCGGGAGCAGGGATTGTGCGCGATTTATGAAAGGCGGCTTTTGGAGAAATTCACGGAGCGGATAGGGAGGGGGGACATCCAGTTCAACGAATTCCGGATGAATATCGAGAAGGTGAATATCAGCGAGACGGAGTTAAAGGCCGTGGAGGGCGATCTGCGGTCGTTTATAAATATAAACGACGAGGAGGAGTTGAGGAAGGGGGGGCGGTAATCCGGCATTGTATCGGCAAAGTATTGTTTGTGCACATTCTCAGCCATATTGTCTGATGTTACAATTGTCATCAGCGTACCACCCGATTTGGTATTAAAATGGGGAAAGCTAAAAAGGTTTACCGTCAAATACTCACTGGACGTTCTGACCAGAATATTTCATTCCAGGATTTACGGCTTCTTCTGTCTCATCTTGGATTTGCGGAGAGGGTGAAAGGCGGACATCATATCTATACAAAAACAGCCATTGAGGAAATAATAAACATTCAGGAAAAAAGCGGAAAGGCAAAACCCTATCAAGTGAAGCAAATCCGGCATATACTGTTCAAATACAAGGTGGAGCCAGAGGATGAATAGCAAATACGAAATGGTCATCTATTGGAGCGAGGAAGACGGCGCGTTCATCGCCGAGGTCCCTGAGCTTCCCGGTTGCATGGCGGACGGCGCCACCTATGCCCAGGCCGTGGCCGAGGCTGAAAAAGTGATCGCCCTTTGGATTCAGACCGCCCGCGAGGAAGGAAGGCCAATACCCAAACCGCGTGGACGGCTGATGTTTGCCTGAAATCGGCGTTATAACGTCTTTACCATCTCCCACGCGTCTTTCCCGCGCCCGTAATATCCTTTCAACGGCTTCGTCCGGGAGTATCCGAGCTTTTCGTAAAACGCTGTGGCCGCAGCGTTGTCCACAGACACCTGCAAAAACATCTCTCGATAACCTCGTTTGCGCGCTTCCGTTTCCAACTCCTCCATCAGCCGCCGTCCGGCGCCGCGTCTGCGCCACGCCTCCTCCATGTCTATGGTGATGATATTTCCGGCGGTCTTGGATTTGCTTTCCATGATGGCGAATCCGGCCATCGTCCCCTCCGCCTCGGCGATGAGGGTGACGGCGGATTTGTCCATAAGCAACATCATAAAGGCGTCTGGCGTGAAGGCGACGCCGGGGGGGAAGCAACGCTGGTCCAGAAAATGTATTTCCGGCAGGTCTTCGATATCGCCGGGCCGGATGGTTATCATGGCTCCGGCTGGCTCCGCATCGTTCACACGTTAAAACGGAAATGGGCCACGTCGCCATCCTTGAAAACGTAGTCCTTCCCTTCGATCCGCAAAAGCCCCTTTTCCTTCACCGCCTGTTCGGAACCTAGCCGGTCTAGATCGTTGTAGGACATCACCTCCGCCCGTATGAATCCCCGCTCAAAATCTGTATGGATCACCCCGGCGGCCTGTGGGGCTTTCGTCCCTTTGGTCACAGTCCAGGCCCGTGTCTCCTTCGGCCCGGTGGTGAAGTATGTTATCAGGTTCAAAAGCGCGTACCCTTCGCGGATAAAATGCTCCAGGCCAGACTCCACAAGCCCCAGGTCGGCCAAAAACGCCTTGCGGTCTTCTTTTGAAAGTTCCGAAAGCTCGGCTTCTATCTTGCCGCAAATTTCTACCACCTTGGCCCCGTCCCCTTCGGCGATCTTGCGCACGGAGGCAAGCTGCGGCGTCTCTTTTCCAAGTTCGCTCTCCGCCATGTTGCACACGTATATCAGCGGTTTGGCGGTGATGAGGAAAAGGTCGCGGAACAGCTCCTCGTCCGCTTTGTCCATGGCCTGCCGAGCGGTGACGCCGGAGGCCATCCTGTCCCGCAGCGCCTGGTATTTGGGGAGCGATTCAATAAGCTTCTTGTCCCCGCTTTTCTTCCCCTTCTCAACGGCGGCGATGCGCTTGTCCACCGCCTCCATGTCGCAAAGCAGAAGTTCCGTGCGGATCACCTCGATATCGGACACAGGATCGGCGCCCCCAGACACGTGGGCGATGTTCTCGTCCTCAAAACAGCGGACGACATGCGCCACAGCGTCCACCTGCCGGATATGCCCCAGGAACTTGTTTCCCAGCCCCTCGCCTTTGCTGGCCCCGGCCACTAGCCCTGCGATGTCCACCACCTCCAGGCTTGTTGGGAGTATTTTTTCCGATCCGGAAATCTGCGCCAGCCTTTCCATCCGGGGATCCGGCACTGGGACTATGCCCACGTTCGGCTCGATGGTGCAAAACGGAAAATTCTCCGCCGCCGCCCCGGCGGCTGTCAGCGCGTTGAAAATGGTGGACTTGCCCACATTGGGAAGCCCCACGATGCCGCAATTGAAACCCACAACAACTCCTTGATACGTTTTTTGTGAAAGTTGATTTTAACCTTTTGGCGCGGATTAGCAAATTTTTGAAAAAGAAATGAATTTTGAAATTATCGCCGCTCCAGGAATTGGCGCGGCGCAACGGCGCTAATTGCTGCTTTAGAGTTTCGCAAGTAATAGTTCGATTTGAGGGCGGAGCGGCGGCAATTCATTTTTAATTACCGCCCATACAACACTCAGATCCACGCCAAAATATTCATGAATGAGTTTGTCCCGCATTCCCGCCATGTATTTCCATGGCACGTCCGGCGCCTTTGCCCGTATTTCCTCCGGGATGCGCTTTGCGGCCTCTCCAAGCACTTCCAGGCTGCGCAGCACGGCGTTCACAGTCTTGCGGTCTTTCTCGAATATCTCAAAGCCCATTTCATTTGTGAATTCATCGGTCTCCGCGATGGATGTCAATATGTCCTCAAGATAGTCGCGGTAGTCGCGTGTCATAGCATCACCACTTCGCGCAAGATACAGTTTCCAATGCGTGGCTTGAGGGCGGCCTTCGTCACCAGGTCCACCCGCGCGCCCATCCACTCTCCGAGCCGCTCTTCTAGTTCAAGAAACTTGAAAAAACCAATCGGGCGGTTGAATTCGACAAGTATGTCGATATCACTGTTCACCGTAGCTTCATTCCTGACGCAGGACCCAAAGACACCGATTTGCGAAACGCCGTAGTTTTGCGCCAGTTCATCACGCCGCTGCCGCAAAATGGCCTGGATATCATCCAAATCATGCATTTTCAATTATTCCGAATATCCATTAATGAGAATTCAGGATAGCAGAAAACAATAAATACAAAAAGCCGCTGGCGCGTTTGGCCAAGGGAGATGTGGCGGGCGGAAAATGCGGTGTCAGGCCGCGCATCCCAGGAAAATCTTTGACAAGGGGGGCGATCTGAATTAGATTTACACATCTGTTCGTCTCATTCAATTCCCGGCGGCAAGCCGTTCGAAGTCAACCGGGCGCAGTTGCGCGACGCATTTATTCTTTCAAAAAAAAGGTAAAGCCTGATGACAGGTTGGTTCACCCGTTTGGGAGTTGGGGCAAAACTTGTGGTTTCACTGGCGGCCATTATCACGGCGCTTTTCACTTTCAACATCGTCTTTTCAATCAACAGGCAGAACGAACTGGCGTTCCAGGAGACCAGGACCTACGCCAAAGGGATAGCGGAGACTGTTTTAAGTTCCCTTAACACCATGATGACCCAGGGGACCATCGGGGAGCGCGAATTCTTCCTCAAGCTGATGAAAGGGACCATGACCGGGCTGGAGGACATAAGGATTGTGCGCAGCAAATCCGTGACCGCGCAATTTGGCGAGGGATTGGCTGGGGAACAGCCTGGGGACGAAGCTGAAAGGCGCGTGCTGGAGACCGGCCAGGAGGAATATCGCGTCGAATCCAAGGGCGGTCACCGGGTGTTCCGGGCCATCGTGCCGTTCATAATGTCGGAAAACAGGGGAGGGGTGATCAACTGCCTCCAATGCCACGAGGGGAAGGCGGGCACGGTCAACGGCGCGGTGGACATGCTCATCTCCATGGAGGAGGTTGACGCGCAGAGCAGGCGTGACGCCGCCATGCTGGCCGGGTCGCTTGCGTTGGAACTCGGGCTGATACTGGCGCTTGTGGTGTTTCTCACCCGGCGCAACGTCACCAGGCCGTTAGGCGAGGTGATGGCGCATCTTGCGGAAAACTCACATGCGGTGGACGCGGCTTCGTCCACCGTGGCGGAGGCGAGCGGCACCATGGCCCACGCCTCCACGGAACAGGCCGCCTCGCTCCAGCAGACATCCGCCACGCTAAACGAACTTTCCGAGGCGGCCAGCGGCAACGCCGAGGAGGCGCGGCAGACAGAGGCGCTCATGGGATCGGTCAACCAGCTTGTGGGTGACGGCAAGGAGGGGATGAGCAAGGCGGTGGGCGCCATGCGCAACATCGCCCAGAACTCCACGGAGATAACCAAGATCATAAAGGTCATCGAGGAGATCGCCTTCCAGACAAACCTGCTGGCGCTCAACGCCGCTGTGGAGGCGGCGCGCGCGGGTGAACATGGCAAAGGATTCGCCGTCGTGGCCGAAGAGGTGCGAAACCTCGCCTCCAGGGCGGCCTCCGCATCGCGGGACACCGTAAAGCTGATAGACACCTCCACCGCCAGTACGAAAGAGGGTGTGGAGATAGTCAACCGGGTGGCGGTGTCGCTGGACAAGATAGCCTCCGCCGCGTCAAACGTGGAAGGCGCCGTGCGGCGCATCGCGGAGAAAAGCCGGAGCCAGGCCACTGGCATAGGCCAGATAAAGAACGCCGTGGGCCAGATGGACAAGGCCACCCAGTCCACCGCCGCCGGATCGGAGGAGACCGCCTCCGCCGCCCATACCCTTTCAGAACAGGCCGGCTCACTGCACGAAATCATCGGGGAACTTCTGGCGGTCATACACGGGAAGTGAACCGCGCGTTTTCGGGCGGAACATTGATCCGCAGGAATGGCGAACCGCGTGTATAATCCTTTGTCATGGAAGACAACGAAATAAAAAGAAAAATCCGGGAGTCCTTCGACGCGGTGGCGGAGGGATATGACGATCCATCTCTGCGGTTTTTCCCGGCCAGCGCCAAACTGATGCCCGCCTGTCTTGGGCTTGTTGGGGGCGAGCATGTGCTTGACGTGGCCACAGGGACGGGGCACGTGGCCATGGAGCTTGCCCGCGCGCTTCCGGAAGGGCGCGTGACGGGGGTTGATTTCTCGGAAAAAATGCTCGCCCGCGCCGCCGGAAAAATGAAGGCCGGCGGAATCGGCAACGTCCGGTTTGCGCGGATGGACATGCAGGCGCTCGATTTCCCGGACGGCTCGTTTGACGCGGCGAGCATGGCCTTTTGCCTGTTCTTCGTGGAGGACATGGAGGGGCTGCTTTGCAATGTGGTGAAAAAAGTGCGCCCCGGCGGCCGGATCGCGTTCACAAGTTTCATGGAGGGAACATTTTCACCCCAGATCGATATGTTCATGGAAAAAGTGAAAAAATACGGCGTTGAGGTCCCATTGGGATGGCGCAAGCTCGCCTCAAAGGAGTCGTGCGAGTCTTTATTGCGGTCAGCCGGGGTTATAAATCCCAGGGTGGAAGTCAAAGACCTGGGCTATCACATGGACGGCCCCGGACAATGGTGGAGCTTTATCTGGAACGCCGGCCTGCGAAGGTATGTGAGCTCGTTCGCGCCAGAGGAGACTGGGCGGTTCAGGGAAGAGTTTCTGTCGGAGATCGCCGCCCTTCCAGACGGGGCCGCGACCAAGCTGAACGTCAATGTGCTGTTTGCGTCGGGCGTAAAACCTTCGTGAACGATGGCGCGATCCGCCGGATTTCCGGCAAATAATCATTATTGAGGAAATATGACCAAACAGGCGGCGCTCCTGCTCATGCTTTTTACGATGCCGCTTTGCGCATTGGCCGGGAGCGCAGACGCGTCGGAAGGGAGCGGCTCTTTCAATCTTGGGATCAGGGACGTACTTGCAGGAAAGCTGCCCGCGCCCGGGTTTTACATACGTTATGATTTTGATTATTACCAGGGCTCGCTGGACAACATTGTCACAAGCGCCGCCACCCGGACAGACATCGATCTGATCACCCGGATCAGCATGTTGAGGCTGTACCATGTCACCGGCCTTGAAATTCTCGGCGGGCAGCATGCATGGTCCATCCTGGCGCCGTACGCGGATATGGAGGCCTCCGCCGCAGTCCGCGGCGTAAAGGGCGCGCCGTTGGGAACAACGCATTATTCCACCGGGGGCAAAGGCGACATGCTCGTCACTCCGCTTGCCCTTGGATGGCATTTCGACAAGCTGCACTATATGTTCACCGCGTCCGCTTATGTCCCCACGGGCGATTACTCGTCGAAAAGCGCCGTCAAAATCGGCAAAAACAGGTACGCGTTCGATCCGGCCTTTGCCATGACATACCTGGACACGGAGACGATGCGCGAATTGTCCACAGCCATCGGGTACACCATAAGTTCGGCCAACACGGACACCGATTACCGCAACGGCGACGAGATACATATGGACCTGGCGATGGTCCAGAGGTTCAATTCGGGCATTGGTGTGGGAGCCGTCGGCTACGCCCTTGAGCAGGTGACGGGCGACTCCGGGGCGGGCGCCAAATACGGCGGCAACAAAGGCCAGGTGTTCGCATTGGGGCCGATGGTGACGTTCACGGGGAAGATAAATGAAAAAAACTTCCATCTGGCCGGGAAATATTACCGGGAGTTCGGAGCAGTCAACAAATACGAGGGCGGCTCTTTTTGGCTTTCAATGGTGATGGGGCTATAATAAACGATTAATATTTTCCTCCGCGGAGCCTGATGTGGCCTGAAACTGTCCGCCGCTATCTGACCGGGTTCGGGATCGCGCTGTTGCTTACCGGCTCACCGGCTTCCGGTTCCGTCAATTTCGTTCCGGTTTACGCCGTTCCGGAAAAAATGGACCTTACGGACTACTTTGTCACCGTTGATGAAGTTGAAATCCGGAAAAGCGGCCATGGCGCAATTTTCACTGAAGAAGTTGCGGACGCGGAAAATCAGGCAGCCCCGCCCGGCAAGTACAAGACAAGGTGGCTGAGGGCCCAGATGGAGAACAAGTCCGGCCGCCAACAGGTTCTTCTATTCGCGGTGATGACCGATTATGAGATCCACGCCGACTTTTTCGTTTCAACCGGCGCGGGAGGATTCAAGCTGTATCGCGCGGGGATGCTCGACGACTTGGGGGGGGAGAACCGCACCCCGCCGTATTATTACGCTCCGTTGGATTTTGGGCCCGGCGAAAAAAAGACAATCTATTTCAGGACCGATTCGTATTTCGCAAAGCGCTATCAGGCCACGCTGTGGGCCAAGCCATTTCTGGACAACACTCTCTCGGCGCAGTTCATAATTTCGGGCCTTATCGTCGGCTCCATGGCGATAATGGCCTTCTACAATTTCTTTCTGTACCTTGTGCTAAGGGACGCAAGCTATCTTTATTATTCCGCTTACGCCATGTCCGTTTCCATCGTGGTGTTCCTGGTAAAGGCCACGGTGATAAAGTACGGGCTGCTGACCATATGGGAATACCCGGTGTGGCTTGCGTTCTGGGGCTGGACCACGCAGATATTCATCTATCTTTTCATGCGAAGCTTCCTGGGGATCAGCCGTGAAAAGACCCCGGTGATCAATGCCTTGACCCTGGCCGTCATTGCGGCCTGCTTCATGGCTCTTATGGACGGAGTCGTCAATCCCGACTTTGCCAGGATAACAAGCGCCTTTACCCTCAGCCTCCTTTTCACGTCGGCCTTTGTTCTTGCGATCGGCTTGATTCAATGGCGGCGCGGAGCCGAGGGCGCCAGCTATTTTGTGGCCGCATGGGCCGTGCTAAGCGTCACGTTTGTGGGCAAGGGGGTCTCGGCTTTGCTCGGTTTTCCGATGAACTATGCGATCTTCCACCTTACGGGCTTTGGGATCGTGGCCGAGAACACCCTGCTGTCGCTTGCGCTTGCCTACAGGATCAAGGTGATACGGGAGGAGAAGGAACTGGCCCAGCTTGAGATACAGCGCACCCTGGAAAGCTCTAAGAACGAGCTTGAGAAAAAAGTGGAGGAGCGCACCCGCGAACTGTCCGACACCAACGCGGAGCTTATGACAGCCAAGGAAGCGGCGGAGAACGCCACCATGCTCAAGGACAAGTTCGTCGGCCTGGTCTCCCACGACCTGCGTTCACCGCTTGGGGGCATCATCGGGATGGCGGACATCCTGGGCCTCTCAAAAGAATACTCCCTGGACGAGGTGAAGAAATCGGACATCGTAAAGCGCATCCACGGCACTGCCAAAGGGCTTGTTGCGCTCATAGACCAGCTTTTGAACATAAGCAGGATAAAGACCGGCAAACTGACCCCGTCCAAGTCCTATTTCGCCGCCAGGGGCCTTGTCGAAATGTACATTTCCAATCTGGCCGCCGTGGCGGAAGGCAAGGGGATCCGGCTTGTGAACGAAATCCCCGGCGGCATGCGCCTGTTCGCTGATCCGGCGCTTTATGGAGAGGTCGTCACAAACCTGCTTTCCAACGCGCTCAAGTTCACCCGCCAGGGCGATACGGTGACGGTGTACGCCCCGGAGGAAAGGCCCGGGACGATAGCCGTGCGGGACACCGGCTCTGGCATACCGGCGAAAATCATAGGGGACCTTTTCAAGCACGAAATAAAGACATCGCTCACCGGCGTCAACGGCGAAAAAGGAACCGGGCTGGGCCTGCCGTATTGCCACGACATCATGCTGGCCCACAACGGGACCATCACCGTGGACTCCAGGGAAGGGGAGGGGAGCGTGTTCCGCATCACCTTGCCGCAGGTCACCCACGTGATAATGATCGCCGACGACCAGGAGGCGCAGCGGGAAATGATAAAGGCCAGCCTGTCGAATATTTCCGGGGCCGCTTTCATCGACGCCGGGAACGGGGACGAGGCGGTCAACAGGCTTACGGAGGCAGTCCCCGATCTGATAATCACCGATATTGAGATGCCGGTGATGAACGGATTCAGCCTGCTGCAGACGATCAGGAAGAACGAAAACTGGGCGGGTATCCCGGTGATTGTGGCCACAAGCGCCGTCGTGGACGGGACGCCGGCCTATGATGAATTATTGGCGGAAGTCAAAGCAATGGGGGCGGACGATCTTACCTCCAAGCCGGTGACCACCAGCGGCCTTTACGCAAAGGTGTGCGCCATAATCAACCGCTGATACCTACTGGTCCAGCTTGCCGAAATCGCTGGGGCGGATGTTGTCCAGCCATTTTTTGAACTGCTCGTCGTCCTCCGGGGCGCCCGCCGCGGCGGCCCCGTCGAAAGTTTTGGCGTTGTCCAGGACGCTCTGGGTGACGTAGATGGGCGCCTTCACCCGCAACGCAACGGCAATGGCGTCCGACGGGCGTGAGTCCACCTCCATCGCCCCGCCGTTGAAGGTTAGCGATATCACGGCGAAGAAGGTGTTGCTCTTAAGGTCGTTGACAACGATATGGTTGACCTTTGCGCGCAATGCGGCGAGCAGGTTTTTTATAAGGTCGTGGGTCATGGGCCTGGGGGTGGCCACGGACTCCATTTCCAGCGCGATGGCCGTCGCCTCCGGGTAGCCCACCCATATGGGGAGCGACTTTTCCCCCACAGTGTCCTTTAATATGATGATCGGCGTGTTGGTGACCGGGTCGAACACCAGCCCTTCCACCTTCATTTCCACCATGTCTTCCCTGGGGATCATCGGGCCTGCCTCTGTGACAATTGTCCGTTGATGGAGCCGTCAAGACTGTACCGTTTTGCCTTTATAATCCTAGCACGGATGAATGAACCGGTGAAATCCATATCGGCGCCAAAGTTCACCGTTATGTTCTGCGGCGTCCGGGCCGAATACCTTAGCGGGTCCCGCTTGCTGGGCCCGTCCGTAAGCGCCGTGATTTCCTTTCCCGTCCACGATTCGTAGCGCCGCCGCGTGATGTCGCGCTGTATGTCCATCACCGCGTCGAACCGCTCGCGGGCTGTATTTGCGTCCACGCGGCCGGGGAGTTTTGTGGCGTCCGTCCCCTCCCTGGGTGAATATTTGAACAGGAATATGTTGTCGTATTCCGCTTGCTCAACGGCCTTTAGCGTGGCCTCAAAATCCTCCTGCGTCTCGCCGGGAAATCCGACTATCACGTCCGAAGTGAGCGCCAGGTCCGGGATTTTGCGACGCAAGTTTTCCACCCTTTCGAAATAACGCTCGGCGGTATAGCCCCGCCGCATGGCCGCCAGTATCCTGTCCGAGCCTGATTGAATTGGAAGATGCAGCGCCGGGCAGACGCTTTCAAGCTCCGCCATGGCGGCGATGAGGTCATCGGAAAGGTCCTTGGGGTGCGAGGTGACAAACCGCAGCCATCCGCCGCCATGTCCGGCCATTATGGCGTCCGCTTTTCTCAATAGCTCCGGGAACGTTGCCTTTTGCGAAAGGCCAGCCCCGTAACTGTTAACGTTCTGCCCCAGCAGGGTTATCTCCTTGTACCCTTTTTCGGCCAGATCACGTATTTCAGCCAGTATGCTTTCCATGGGGCGGCTCTGCTCCGCCCCCCGGGTGCTCGGCACGATGCAATAGGAGCAATGGTTGCCGCACCCGCGCATGATAGAGACCCAGGCGGAGACAGCCGATTCGCGCTTCATCGGGTATTCGTCGTAGTCGGATTCAGCCGAAACGTCCACCTGGGGCCGGCCGGTCTCCTCGAACTTTTTTAGAAGAGATGGGAGCTTTTCGACCGCCTTGGTTCCGAAAACGATGTCCACCAGCGGCTGCCTTTTTATGATCTGCTCCCCCTGTTCCTGGGCCACGCAACCGGCCACGCCGATCACCATGTCCCGCTTTCCCGCCTTGAGCGGGCGCAGACGTCCCATCAGCGAGAAAAACTTCTGCTCCGCCTTGTCCCGCACGGCGCAGGTGTTCACCACCAGAAGATCCGCCTCGGCCTCGTCGCCGGTGACATCGTACTCGTCGGCCAGAAGCCCGGCGATCCACTCCGAATCGTGCCTGTTCATCTGGCACCCGAGGGTGACGATGGAAAGTTTCTTGCGTTTAAAGTCCATCTTTCCAGTTTAAATAAACATGGGGACAAGTGTCAAACCATTGATTGACGGTTGCTGGAAATAGGGTATAACTAATTACCATGATGTGGTATTATTCGCTCCGGGGACTCCGGGGAGTTTGGGATAGTCATGATGATTTTGACCATGCGAAAGCCACATGAAAAGCAAAGCCGTGAAAAAAGCGAATGCTCCGGCGGCGGCTCTTGCCGAAAGGAGGATATTCCTTGTCCGTGAACAGGCCGTCATGCTCGACTCCCATTTGGCGGAGTTGTATGGAGTGGAGACTTTCAACCTTAATAAAGCCGTCCGGCGCAATAAAGAGCGCTTCCCGGAGGACTTCATGTTCCAGTTGACCAAGGAGGAAGCGGAATCTTTGAGATTCCAATTTGGAATCTCAAAAGCGGAAGGACGTGGCGGCCGCCGTTACCTTCCCCATGTTTTCACGGAGCAGGGGGTGGCCATGCTCTCCGGCGTTCTGCGAAGTGGGAAAGCCGTCCGGGTGAACATCGAAATCATGCGCGCCTTTGTGAGGATGAAGCGGGCCTTGATTGCGGACAGGGAACTGGCCCGGCGCATGGAAATGGTGGAGAAGACCACGACGCTGCACGGGGAACGGATAACCGTGCTGTCCGGCATTGTGCGCGGGATGATTGAACCACCCGAAAAGCCGAAACGGAAGATCGGGTTTACGAAATAATAATTCCGGCTCCGGGGTTTGCCGGGGAGTGGAACATGCCCTGCATTTTAAATGGCCCCGCTCCCGCCCCTCCATGTTAAAATCCTCAGATAACATACATTTCGGAGACCTTTACGGCATGAAATTCCCGGAATACCGCGCCCGCCGGATGCGCGCCTCCAGCAATATCAGAAGAATGGTGCGGGAAAACCGCCTTTCCACGGACATGCTCATATACCCCATGTTCGTCACTTTCGGTTCCGGCGTGAAGGACGAGATAAAGTCCATGCCCGGCAACTTCCGGCTTTCGGTGGACAAAATCGCCGAGGAGGTGAAGGTGGTGGAGGCGCTCGGCATCCCGGCGGTGATACTGTTCGGCATACCGGAGAAAAAGGACGAAGCCGGATCGGAGGCGTATAATCCCAACGGCGTTGTGCAGCTTGCCGTCCGCGAAATCAAAAACGCCTGCCCGGACATGGTGGTGATAACCGATGTGTGCATAGACGAATACACCACCCACGGCCATTGCGGCGTGGTGAGCGGCACGAAGGTGCTAAACGACCCCACGCTGGAGCTTCTGGGGCTTATGGCCATCACCCACGCCCAGGCCGGGGCGGACATGGTGGCCCCGTCGGACATGATGGACGGGCGCGTGGGCGCCATACGCCGCGCGCTGGACGACAATGGATTCAAGGACGTGGCGATAATGTCCTACGCCGCAAAATACGCCAGTGGTTTCTACGGCCCCTTCCGCGAGGCGTGCGACAGCTCGCCGCAATTTGGCGACCGCTCAAGCTATCAGATGGACCCGGCGAATTCCATGGAAGCGATCCGCGAGGTGGCGCTGGACATTGTGGAGAACGCGGACATACTTATGGTCAAGCCGGCGCTGCCGTACCTGGACATCATCCGGCGGGTCAAATCGCAGTTCAACCTGCCGCTGGCGGCGTACAACGTCTCCGGCGAATACTCCATGATCGAAGCGGCGGCGCGGATGGGCTGGCTGGACCGGGACCGGGTGATGATGGAGTCGCTTTTGTCCATCCACCGTGCCGGGGCGGACATGATCCTCACGTACTTCGCCAAGGACGCGGCGAAGATATTGAACGGGTGAAATCCCGTTTCCTTCTCCACGTCTGCTGCGCCCCCTGCTCCCCGTATGTGGTGGAGACGCTGCGCACGGACTATGACGTGACGCTCTATTTCTATAATCCGAACATCCACCCGGAGGAAGAATATCGCAAGCGGCTGGACGAACTGCGCGCGTGGGCCGGTAAAATCGGCGTCCCTCTCATCGAGGGGGAATATAAGGCGGCGGAGTGGTTTGACGCGGTGAAAGGGCTGGAAAACGAGCCGGAACGCGGGGCGCGCTGCGAGGTATGCTTTACGATGCGGCTTTCGGAAGCTGCGCGGATGGCGAAAAAGATGGGTTTTGAGACATTCGGCGCGGTGTTGACAGTCTCCCCCCACAAGGACGCAGTGGTGATAAACCGGATAGGTGAACAGATGGGCGCGGCGGCCGGCGTGAACTATTTTACGGCCGACTGGAAGAAGAAGGATGGATTCAAGAAGACCGTGGCCCTCGGCAAGGCGGAAAACTTCTACCGCCAGAATTATTGCGGATGCGTTTACAGCGCAAGGAAATAGCCGGAAAAAGTGGCGGCTCAATTAAGTATGGGTATGCTGCAGTTTGTCCGCCAGCCAAAGCTTGATCAAGGACTGGCGTGTGACTCCCAGGCGGTGGGCTTCCTTGTCCATCTGGCGCACCATCCATATGGGGAAGTCCACGTTCACGCGTTTTAGCGCGCGCCCGGCGCGTTTGGCCTTGCGCAGGTCAAGGTAAGTGGTAACGTCCTTCCCCTCGTCGAATTTCTTGTCAAAGTCAGAGGCTTTCATAAATTTCCATCTCTTCCTTTCGCGCCCGCCTCGCGGATATCAGGCGGATGTTTCCGCTTCTGTACGTTATGACAGCCGACCAAAGCTTCCCTTCGATTTTTCCGATAATCACAAACCTCGGCTCGTCCATCAGCCTTGCGGGGATTTCCACAAAGTCAGGATCGTTCCATAAAGCCCGGGCCTCGTCAAAATCAATTCCATGTTTGGCTTTGTTCGCCTCGCTTTTCTCCCTGTCGAATTCAAACTCCATCACTAAAATATGCCATAAACAGGATAAATAGACAACCTTTACTATACCATTATTGAATAAGCTGCCTGCTCCGGGATGACAAAGCACGCTGACAGAAGACCGCGCCTTGATCAACATGGAGGCAATCACATATACCCTTGGAAACGAGACGCTGTTTCCGCCCCTTTGATGATAGAATCTCCCGCATGATCAACGAAGAAAAACTCGAATCCGAGACCAAGCGGGCCGGCAGCCTGATCATCGAACACACATCCGTGAAATCCCCGCATTTCTGGGAACCGTTCTTCTGGGAACGGCAGGCCATAGAGTGGGTGTCGTCCGACCCGGCCGTCAAAAACGGAGCGTTGCGGTTCGTGGACGTGTTCCCGTCGCTTGCGTCGTCCAAGTCCATCGTCCGCCACATGCTCGAATACCTGCCAAGGGAGGTGTTAAACCTCCATCTGCCCCATATCCACGCCGTGGAGGACGCCGTGGAAGGGGTTTTGGGCGCGCCGCTGGCCATCCCTGTCCGCGCCGCCGTGGCCCGCATGGCCGGATGGTTCATCGCCGGGGCCACCATGGAGCAGGCCGCCCGCGCGCTGGACAGAATAATCAAAGACGGCATGACATACACCCTCGACCTTCTGGGCGAGGCCACCTTGTCGGAAAAAGAGGCGGACGCCTACGCGGAAAAATATGTGAACCTCATCAGGTTCATGGCCGCCGGAAGGGCGCATGGCGACCCGGCGGTGAACGTTTCGTTGAAACTTTCGTCCCTGTCGCCCCGGTTTGGCCCCATATGCCCGGAATTCGCCTCCGCGCAAGTGGCCCGCAGGCTGCGCCCCATATTCCGCGCGGCGATGGAGAGTGGCGCGCAGGTGAACATAGACATGGAAAAGTATGAGCTGCGGGATCTGACCCTGGCGGTGTTCCGCTCGATTATGGAGGAGGACGAATTCCGGGAATGGGAGGGCGCCGGGATAGTGGCCCAGGCGTACCTTATGGACGCGGAGGAATCGCTAGACTCGCTGATAGGCTGGGCCACGGGGCGGGGGAAGCGGATCAGCGTCCGGCTGGTGAAGGGGGCGTATTGGGACAGCGAGGTGATAACAGCCCGGGCCAACGGATGGCCTGTGCCAGTGTTCACGGACAAGGGGGAGACGGACGAGTGCTTCGAGAAACTCACCGTAAAGCTTCTTGCCAACACCGAATTTGTGAACGCCGCCATCGCCACCCACAACATCCGCTCCATGGCCAGGGCCGTGGCCGCCGCCAAAGAGCTCAACGTGCCGGCCGGGCGTTTTGAGATACAGATGCTCTACGGCATGGCGGACCCTGTGAAAAAAGCGCTGGCGGAGATGGGAATCCCCGTGAGGGTGTATGCCCCGTTCGGCGAGCTTCTGCCCGGGATGGCGTACCTTGTGCGGCGGATTCTGGAGAATTCGTCCAACGAATCTTTCCTGCGCCATTTCCTCGTGGAGATGGAGACCGGGGACGCTCTGCTGGAAAAACCGGCCCCGATGAAGGCCGTTGCGCCAACGGGCGAATCAACCGCCTCCGCGCCCCGCGTATTCGTCAACGAACCGGCTCCACGGTTCCACCTGGAAAAGACGAGAAACGAAATGGACGCCGCCATCGAGCTTGTGTCGCGCAGGCTGGGCAAGCATTACCAGATGATCATCGGCGGGCAAAGCGCGTCGAACGGAGAGTTTTCGCAGTCGCTCAACCCTTCCGATCCTTCCATGGTGGTGGGGCACGCGGCCATGGCCACGCCCGGCCACGCCGCCGCCGCGATGGAGACGGCGCACAGGGCTTTCAAGGAATGGCGCCGCACACCGGTGGAGGGGAGGGGAGAGATATTCCAGACCGCCGCCGCATTGATACGCGAGAGGAAGAGCGAGCTTGCCGCGTGGCAGATATTCGAGGTGGGAAAGACCCGGGCCGAGGCGCTGGCGGATGTGGACGAGGCGATAGACCACCTTGAATATTTCGCGCTGGCGGCCTTGACCTCGCCGGAGGACAGGATCACGCAGAAAGTTCTTGGCGAGAGCAATCAGATGAAGCGCCGTCCGAGAGGGGTGGGCGTGGTCATATCTCCATGGAACTTCCCCATGGCCATACTTGCCGGGATGACGATTGCTTCCCTGGCCGCCGGGAACACCGTCGTTATAAAACCGTCGTCCGAATCTCCGGTGACGGCGGCGCTCTTCGTGGACATATTGCGCGACGCTGGAATACCACCCGGCGCGGTGAACCTGCTGTTCGGCCCGGGGGAGACGGTGGGGATGGAGTTGATAAAGCACCCCGCCGCGTCGTTCGTCTATTTCACCGGATCGTGGGAGACGGGGCGCGCCATAGCCGCCGCCGCGCAAAGCGAAAGCGGATTTGTGAAAATACTGGCGGAGACCGGCGGGAAGAACGCCGTGATCGTGGACGAATCGGCGGACCTGGACGAGGCTGTGGCCGGCGTAATCGCGTCCGCATTCGGATACGGCGGGCAGAAATGCTCCGCATGTTCACGGGTGATCGTGATGAACAACGTGTACGCGGCTTTCTCGAAAAGGCTTTTGGACGCGGCGGAAGGGTTGATCGTGGGGCTCCCTTCGCAACCGCACGCGCATTACGGGCCGCTGATCTCGGCATCCGCCAGGGCCAAGGTGGAAAAATATATCGAGCTTGGCAGGAATGCCGCAAAGCCCCTTTTAATGCGCGAGATAAAGAACCTTCCGGGGCATTATTGCGGCCCCGCCGTGTTTGGCGACGTACCGCCGGATTCGGCCATCGCCCAGGAGGAGATTTTCGGGCCTGTGTTGACGCTTATCCGCGCAAAGGGATTTGACGGAGCCATAAGGATCGCCAACGGCGTCAATTACGCGCTGACCGGCGGTATATATTCGCGCACACCGTCCAACGTGTCGCGGTTTGTGGAGAGGGTGGAGGCTGGCAACATTTATGTTAACCGCCCCATCACCGGCGCCGTTGTAGGCCGCCAGCCCTTCGGCGGTTTCAAAAGGTCCGGATACGGGACGGTGAAGGCCGGATCGGAAGAGCTTTTGCGGGAGCTTACCGTCAGCGTGACGGTGAGCGAGAACACCGTCCGCCACGGCTACTCGCCGGATATGGGATAAACCTCCGGAGAACTTAATATGGGCCTCGCCCTGTGCATGATCGTGCGGAACGAGGCGGACATTATTGCCGAGACGGTAAAGTCCGCCGCGCCGGTGGTGGACGAAATCGTGATCGTGGACACAGGCTCCACCGACGCCACCTTGAACATCGCCCGCTCACTTGGCGCCAAGGTCTTCCAGACGGAGTGGAAAAGCGATTTCGCGTCGGCGCGCAACTTCGCCCTGTCGCACGTCACCGCCGATTGGGTGCTTTCGCTGGACGCGGACGAGAAAATATCCACAAGCGATCACGGGCGGATACTGGAACTTGTAAAAGACGAGAGTGTGGACGTTTACCTGCTCGTCCAGCGGCATTACCTGGCCGGGCCGGGTTATGACAACCTGAAGGTTCTCACAGGCGACTATCCGGAGATGGAGAAAGGGCACGACGGTTTTGCGGACAACCGGGCACAACGGCTTTTCAGGCGGCGCGGCGATATCGTGTGGGACGGGCGGGTGCACGAAAACCTGGTCTGCAACGATCCGAAGGCCCGTTTCAACCAGGTTCCGGCCGGCGTGGTGGTCCATCATTTCGGCAAGAACATCTCGCAGGACAAGGCGGACGCCAAAAAACAGGCGTACCTTCAGTTGTCGAGGATCAAGGCTCAGGAACGGCCAGACGACGCGAAAGCGCAGTTCGAATTAGGCGTCCAGCTTCACGAGCTTGGCAGATGGGACGATTGCATCCCGCCGTTCAAACGGGCGTACGAACTGGACAAGGTGTATCCGGCGGCGCTGTATTATATCGGCAACTCCCATCACAAAATGGGGAGGTTTCCAGAGGCGCGTGAATATCTTCAAAAACTTGCCGAAGTGGATCCGTCCCACGCCGACGGGCTGGCCTCCCTCGCCGCGGTTGAGGCCGCCGGCGGGCAAAACCAAGCCGCGCTGGAATGTTATGACAGGGCCATCGCAGCCAATCCCGGCGGCTTTAACGCATGGTTCAACAGAGGCGCGCTGCTGCTGAAGTTGGGCGAATACACAAAGGCCTCGGAGAGTTTACGCGGGGCGTTGCGGCTGATGCCCGGATATCTTCCGGCGGTGTACGGGCTGTGGCAGTCGGAAATATTTTGCGGCAATTTTGAGGAGGCCGCCTCGCTTGCCATATCTAATAATGATGGCCGTTTAAAGGAGATGCTGCTTCAGTCCGCCCGCAGATTTATAGGCGGCGGAAAGTTCGAGATGTTCAGGAACGCTTTTGACCCCATCGCCGAAGCGTTGAATGACGCGGCCCTTTACGCCGGGCTTGGCGCATCGCAGCTTGCGGCGGGGCAAATGGACGATGCGGAGCGGAGTCTGGCCAAAGCGCTTGAAATGGACGCAGGCCTCAACGACGCCAGGGTGAACCTGGGGCAGATAAAAGAACTTCACAGGCGGGACATTGAAGGGGCGCGCAAGCTTTATGAAGAGGCATTCCGGCGCGATCCGGCCAACGAATTTCTCGCCAAAAAGCTTGCCGGGCCGCGCTGAACGTCACTTTTTGACCGATACCACGTCCATGCAGGCGGCGTACCGGTTCGATATTTCGAATCGCACAGGTTCAAATCCGTTCCGGCGCAACAGGGCGTAAAGGCTTTCCCGGCTAAAATTGTGGCAATGCTCCATCTCGCGCCAGTATGGATTATTATTTGCCATGTCCCAAAGCTTCCACACCACGCATTCCATGTTCGGGGTGGAGACGAAAAGATGCCCGCCTGGCTTTAAAAGCCTGTTCGCATGCTTGAGTTCATCGCCGGGGAAGGGGGTGTGTTCGAGCACGTCGGCCATGGACATCACGTCGAAAGATTCCGCCTGGCCGATCTGGCCCAAAGAGGCGGCATAGACTTCGTAGCCCATGGTGGCCATCGCAGAAACGCTCTGCTCCCGCAGGTCTATCCCGGCGGCCTGGTATCCGAATTCCACCGCCGCCGCCACAAGGGCGCCGGAGCCGAACCCAACGTCCAGCCATGATCCGCTGTAATTCCATCCTCGCATGGCCGATATCATGGACACCACCGGCCCCCACACGCTCCGCCCCTCCGCCGTGGCCGAGCCGGGGGTCTGGAACGATTGGGTTTTGCGGAATATTATCTCCAGCGCTTCCTTTGTAAAATACCCGTCGGTGAACACATGGCCGCACTCATCACACTTCATCCACGATATGGTGGACGGCAGTTCGGGTGAATAAACGTGATGGTCCACGCAGGAATATTCCCCCGCCTTGGTGAAAGCCGGTGACGAGCACATCGGGCAGGACCTGTATTTTATTCTCATGCAGGTGAATTCCGGGTTGATTCCTTTTTTAGAAAGCGCGACAGCATTTTCGAGAATCATTATACAGCACAATAAAAAAACCGGCGGCTCTCCGCCACCGGCCCTGGAAATCATCGTCACGGCGGACCGCCGCGTTTATAAACTACCCTCAACCACCGCCGAAATGGGTGGAATCGGGGGCGCAACCGTAACTGTCGTGATCCGGCTCTTCAAGGGTGTCCACCACGGAGCGCACTTTTTCCGCCAGCCGCTGGAACACTTTTGAAAGCTCTGGATTCCTCTCCCTGTCGAATATGGGCGACCCTGCGTCCGCCTCCTCGCAGATGGACTTTACCAGGGGGATTTCCGCCAGCAACGGCACGCCAAGCTTGCCGGCTTCCTTCTCGCCGCCCCCCTTGCCGAATATGTGCGCCGTGTCGCCGCATTTTTCGCACACGTAATAGCTCATGTTCTCCACAACGCCCAGAATCGGCGTCTGGGTCTGGCGGAACATGGAGACTGCGCGCCGCACGTCGATAAGCGATATGTCCTGCGGAGTGGTCACCACCACGGCGCCTGCCACGGATAGCTGCTGCACCAGCGAAAGGGGTATGTCCCCCGTTCCCGGCGGCATGTCCACGATAAGGTAGTCCAGCTCTCCCCAGTTCACGTCGTTGAGAAGCTGGTTGACTATCTTCATCACCATCGGGCCGCGGATCACAAGGGCGTCTTCCTCCGCCATCGCCATGCCCACCGATATCACCTTCAGCCCGTCTTTTTCCAGCGGTATTATCTGGTTGCCCGCCACCGCCAGGCTGCCGGTTGCGCCGAGCATTTTATGGACGGAGGGGCCAAAAAGGTCCAGGTCCAAAAGGCCTGTGCTGTGACCGAGCTTGTTGAGGGTGTATGCCAGGTTCACCGCCACGGTGGACTTGCCCACACCCCCCTTGCCGGAGACGACAGGTATCACGTGTTTCACCCCGTCAAGCCGCTTGCGGACAAATGGGGAATCACTTTTCTCGTGGGAATGGCCGTGGTCATGCGAATGGCCGTGTCCATGTCCAGCCCCTGCGCCGCCGACGACCACTTTGGCGCCGCCGGATATTTTGCCGACGGCCGATTCCACGTCCGCCCTCAGCCTGTCCATCACCGATTCGTCCGCCGAAATGTTTTTCAGCGATATGGCGATAAAATCCGCGTCCGCCTCCACCCGTTCCACGGCGCCCAGGGATACGATATCTTTTGAGAAACCGGGGTACATCACACCCCGGAGCGCGTCCAAGACCTGTTCGCGCGACGCCATTTACATTATCGCCTGAACGGAGCGAACCCCCGGCACCCTTTCGACGAGGGTCCTTTCGATCCCCATGCGCAGGGTGATAGAGGCAGAAGGACAGCCGGAGCAGGAGCCTTGAAGCCGGACGAGCACATCGCCATCGTCGTTGGCGTCAATGAATTCCACGTTACCGCCGTCGGCCATAAGGGAGGGCCTGATTTCGTCCAAAGCTTCTTCTATCTTTTTCTTGTCCACCATACAGGTCAAGTCTCCTTTTAAACTTGTTAAATGACCGTTGATTGATTATTCAACTCTACTATAAACCATCAAATAACGAAAGTCATACTAAAACACTCGGGTATTTTGATGATTTAAATAAATTAAAGATTCAGATTTATGTTACTTTTTATGAATCTTTTCACTAGTGTCCCAACGTTAGTCGAACAAAAACAGCTGATTGTCTGAAACCGGCTGAAATCCGTTTGTGACAGTTTCCGCAAGCAGTTGATCCAACGGGGTTTTCTCGAACATTGTGAGGCTCAGAATCTGTAGAATTTC
>JACRLM010000070.1 GCA_016235255.1 Nitrospinota bacterium
ATCCATTCTTCCCTTGCCAGTTTTCCCGTTACCGTTTACTCTTTTCATGTGACCTCCTTGCTTTCCGTTGTTTTCGTTCAAAAACATGGTAGCAGGTGAGGTCATACCTTCGTTTCAACTAAGTTTAGGACACTTTCTATCCCGCCGGACTGTCCGGTCAGTGTGACATCGGCGTTATATGAGATAGGCGTGCGTTCCAGGTTTATCTCTATCACCACCGCTCCGGCCTTCCGCGCCACTCCCGCAAGGCCCGCCGCCGGCTGCACAACTCCGGAGGTTCCGGCCACGATGAAAAGCTCCGCCTTCCGCGCCGCGTCGAACGCCCCGCCGATAATCCGCGGCTCCAGAGATTCTCCGAACCACACGATGCCGGGCCGCTCCATGGCTCCGCAATTTTGGCAGCGGGGCGGGATTTGCGTCAGCGGGACATCATGGTCTTCGCGCACAGTTCCCTCGGCAATACACCGCAAGCGCCAGATGTTGCCGTGAAGCTCGAGTATCCGGCGGTTTCCGGCCTTTGCATGAAGCCCGTCCACATTCTGGGTGATAAGGGTGAAGTTTTCGAAAAGGCCTTCCATTTGAGCGAGCGCGTAATGGCCGGGATTTGGCGTTTTGGAGGCTATGATCCCGCGCCGCCAGTCATACCAGCGCCAGACAAGCTCCGGATCCCGTTCGAAGGCTTCGGGGGTGGCCAGGTCTTCCGCGCGGTAATTATTCCAAAGGCCGCCGGCCCCCCTGAATGTGGGAATTCCCGATTCGGCGGAGACTCCCGCGCCGGTGAGAACGGCGGCGTTTCTGGCCGATTGTAACGCACGGACAACTTTTTCCGGCAGGTTCAGGCCTCGTGAGTCCATATAAGGCGCTCCCGATCAGGCGCTTTGTTTTTCGTGTACGCTCAAAATGGCGAAAGCGTCACCGGCGGTGGCGGTGGACACCAGGCCGTTGACAAGCCCCTGGTTTCTGCATGCGCGAACAATCGTGGCCAGAAGCTGAAGATGGACTTTCGGCGACCGCTCTGATCCTACTATGAGGAATATTATTCTCACCGGCTGTCCGTCCAGCGCCCCGAACTCCAGCCCGTCCGGGCACAGCGCCATCACCACCAGCATGTCCGCTATGTTTTCACCCGAGGCGTGGGGGATGGCCACGCCGCCTCCGATGCCGGTGGACGAAAGCCCTTCGCGTTCCATCAGCTTTTCGAACAATGGATCGCGCCGGTCCTCCCCCAGCCTGCCTGCGGCCACCAGGTGGTCCACCATTTTGCCGATGGCTTCGTCTTTATCGGCCGGGGCGAATCCTGGCATGACCAGGTCTGCGGTCAGATAGTCGGTGATATTCATCTTTACCGCTCTTGTTTCACTTTCCCGCCATCACCGCCGCCAGTCTCGTCCTTGAATGGATCGCCGGTGTGGTCCTTGATGTCTTTTCGAAGATACCATCCGTTGATTACGAAAAAGGCCACCAGTGCGGCAAGCAATGTCCACATAATCAACCGGACCATGTATTTCGCGCCGCCAGCTTCATGTAATTCAACAGATAATTTGGCGGCGGATTATCGCCGCGCCTTCCCCGCAAGGCTGATTTGAAATGTACCACATTAACAGGAGGGGTTGGTAGCGTGCTTTGGCGTTCTTATCATATCCTTATTTTCATCCCGTCCTCACCTACGATAACTTCCCTCGCATACCCGGCGGAGCGGACTTTTTCCGCCAGTGTGGAGGTGTCCTGCGAAGGATGAAAATGGGTGAGGACAAGCCGTTTGGCCCCGCTCAAAATCCCCGCCCGGGCCGCTTCGGAGGTGCGCATGTGCCCGTCGGTCTCCACCCCGTCCGGATACGTGCATTCCAAAAGCAGAAGATCGGCCCCACGCGAAAGCTCAATCAACTGGGAGCAATACGCCGTGTCCCCCGAATAAGCTAACGTGGGCCCGCCCGCCCGTTCGAAACGGTAACCAAGGCCGTTGGCTCCGTGGAGCATCGGAAGCGACCGGATGGAGTATCCGGCGGCGTGATATTCCCCGCTCCCCATTTCTTCTATGCGTATCTCGTAATCGGCCGAATATATCCACCGCCCATAGACTTCCATGAGCTTGGCGAAAACATTCTTGAAACCGGCGGGGGCGAAGATAGTCACGTTGTTTTTCGGCGCGCTTTCAAGGCAGTTCTTGTACGCGAAAAGATATGGAAGAAGGTCGGCGCAATGGTCCAGGTGGTGATGGGTGATCACGATGGCCTCCACGCCGAAAGGGTCCATCCCGGCGGCGAGAATCCTGTTGACCGCTCCCGGGCCCGGATCTATCAGAAAGCGCGCCGCCCCGATGGTGAGCATGTAGCAGGAGGGACTCCTTTCCGGGTCGGGCGCGCAGGCTCCAGTGCCCAAAAGGGTGAGTTCCATCACTTGGACGCGAGAATTTTCTCCAGGCTTCCCGTGTGATACTTGCCGCTTAAAAACTCCTCCGTGGCCAGTATGTCCAGGTGAAGCGGGATCGTGGTCTTTATTCCTGCGATATGGAACTCCGAAAGGGCGCGGTTCATCTTCGCCACCGCCTCGGCCCTGTCTATGCCATGCACTATCAGTTTGGCCACCATCGAATCGTAATACGGAGGCACCACCGCGTCGTTGAAAAGGGCGGTGTCCACCCGCACGCCCGGGCCTCCGGGCATGTTCAGCGCGGTGATCCTGCCGGCGTTGGGCACGAAAGTGTATGGGTCCTCGGCGTTGACGCGGCATTCTATGCTGTGGCCATAGGTGCGGATGTCATCCTGCTTGAAGCGCAGTTTTTCACCGGCGGCGATGCGTATCTGTTCCTTTACAAGGTCAAGCTCCGTCACCTCCTCGGTGACGGTGTGCTCCACCTGTATGCGGGTGTTCATCTCGATGAAATAGTAGGCGCCGTCCGGTGTGCACAAATACTCCACCGTGCCAAGGCTCTGGTAGCCGATGCGCCGGGCAAGCTTTACCGCGTCATTGGCCATTGCTTCGCGGATTTTCGGGTCGAGCGTGAACGCGGGGGTCTCCTCTATAAGTTTCTGGTGGCGCCGTTGCATGGAACAGTCCCGCTCGCCCAGATGGATCACGTTCCCGAATGCGTCGGCCATAACCTGCATTTCTATATGCTTGGGATTTTCGACGTATTTTTCCAGATAGACGTTCGGGTCGCCAAAAGCGGTGGCCGCCTCGGACCGGACGACTTCAAAAGCGCTGGTAAGCTCCCCCTCGCTCCATAGTATCCGCATGCCGCGCCCGCCGCCCCCCGCCGCGGCCTTTATCATCACCGGATAGCCTATATTATCCGCCGCCACGATGGCGTCCTCAAGCGAGGCGAGCGTCTCTTTTGAACCCGGCACCACAGGCACCCCCGCTTCCATGGCGGTCGCCCTGGCCGCGGCCTTGTGCCCCATGCGGCTTATATGGTCCGGCTTGGGGCCTATGAAGGTGATCTTGCATTGTCCGCACACTTCGGCGAAGTGCGCGTTCTCCGAAAGGTAGCCATAGCCCGGATGTATGGCCTCCGCCCCTGTCACCTCGGCCGCGCTGATTATCGATGGGATGTGGAGGTAGCTTTTGGCCGATGGTGGTGGGCCGATGCACACCGACTGGTCGGCGAAACGCACATGCAGCGCGTTGTCGTCGGCGGTGGAATGCACCGCCACGGTGGCGATGCCAAGCTCCTTGCACGCGCGGATGACCCGTATGGCGATCTCCCCGCGGTTGGCTATAAGTATCTTTTTGAACATTGGGTAAACGGATTCCCCGGCCTAAAGAGGAGCGATTTCAAAAAGCGGCTCGTTATACTCCACAGGCTTGCCGTTCTCCGGGAATATCTTCACGACGCGTCCCCCCTCGTCCGCCTCTATCTCGTTCATCAGCTTCATGGCCTCCACGATGCAAAGCACCTGGCCTTTGCGGATGATGTCCCCTTCATTCACAAACGGCGCGTTTGTGGGGGATGAGGACTTGTAAAAAGTGCCGACCATGGGGGAAACGACGATATGGTTCGGATTGACCGGGGCAGGGGCCGCCTGGGGCGCTCCCGCCTGGTCCACCGAAGCGCCGGGCTGGTTGAAGGCCACCGCCGCCGGGACTGTGTGCGCCGGGATATGCAATCCTTCGGAGCCTTTTTTCAAACGGACGCGGTTGCCGTCCTTTTCCAGTTCCAGCTCGAATATCTTGCTTTCCTCAAAGAGGCGGATGATCTTTTTAAGCTCGGAGATGTCCATGACGGATCCTTAAAGCGGTTGACGTTTTCAGTCAGGACGCGATTTGCATAAATATTTAAAAACAGGCGCTATTCTAACCGCAAACGGCGGAAAATGGAAGGGTTTACGGACATTGAAAAAGCCGGCCGGGCATTGAACCGGTTTGTTACGCCGGGGCCAATGTCCCCAGTATCGCCGGGCCGCCGCGCGCTCCTGTGATTTTTGAAAGGTCAACAGCCACGCCGTTGTCGGCGTACCAGGCCAGAAGGGCCATCAGCATCCCCTCAACCATGTCCGAAGGGACACCGAGGCGGTCTGAAGTTGTCACCTCGACCCCGCCCAGGTTGGCCGCGATCCTCTCGACAAGATATCCGTTTTTCGCCCCGCCTCCACATATCACCAGCCGGTCCGTGGGCCGATTGCCACGCCTCAGTTTTTCAATCTCCAGCGCCACGCTTCGCGCCGTCAATTCGGTGAATGTGGCCAGAATGTCCCGGTTCAACCGGACATCCAGGTCCATATTCGCCCATTCCCCAAACGCTGCGGCCCCAAAATATCCGGCTCCGGTGGATTTGGGCGGCTTCTTCCGGAAATAGCCGTGGGACAATAATTTACGGAGCAAAGCTTCGTTTATAACTCCCTTGCGGGCGGAGGCTCCATCCTTGTCAAACAGTCCTACGCGGGCTTTGCGCGCCGCGTGGTCTATGAGCATATTCCCCGGGCCGGTGTCGTATGCCAGCAACGATGTCAGCGATGTTTCGCCAGCTGGTAAATGGGTCAGGTTGGCGATTCCGCCGATATTAAGCGCCGTGACGTTTTTCCTTTTATCGCCGAACAGGGCGGCGTGGACGACAGGGGCAAGTGGCGCCCCCTCCCCTCCCCTCGCCACATCGGCGGAGCGGAAATCAGACCACGTTCTCACCCCGGTCCTGACCGCGATCAACGCGCCAGAGCCTATCTGCATCGTTGCGCCTTTTTCCGGAATGTGGCATATGGTCTGGCCGTGGGAGCCGATCATTTCCACCCGCACACCCTGCATTGCCCTTTTTTTCATCAAGGCGTTTGCGGAGGAGGCGAACGCTTCGCCCACTTTCGTGTTCAGAAGACATAATTCGCCTGGCAGGCAGGAACCAAGGCCGCTGGCGGCCTTATAAAGCCTTTCGCGCAATTGTTCCGGATACTGCTTTTTGAAGTGGGCGATAGGCTTTATGCGCACAACACCGTTTTTATAGCGGATATCGCAGGCGACCGCATCCACCCCGTCCATGGAAGTGCCGGACATCAGCCCGACGCAGATCGTCATCCCCCGGCCCTTGCGCTTTTGCCCCGTCCGGCAAACTCCCGCTTTACCTCCGCCATGAGGCGCGCGTCGGCAAGAAGGTCGTAAACGGTCATGGCCATGGCCTTTGTCATCTTCATCATCGCGTCCGTCCCTTTTTGTGAAATGACGGCGGAAAGGAAATTGCGGGAATGGTTAATGTCTTCGCGCGCGCCCACCGCGTATTCGGGATGAAGCGTCGGGACCACCTGGCTTAAGTTGCCGATGTCCGATGAGCCTATCTCTTCCGTCTCCGAAAAGCCCTCGTCGGCGATCCCGGCGGTCTCCATGTTCTTCCTGAACGCGGCTCCGATGGGATAGCTGGGGTAGAACGGCTCGTAGGAATGGCCGTGGGATTTAACAGACACCTTGCATCCTGCGGCGCGGGCCGCCCCCCGGGCGCATTCCATCACCTTGGCCTTAAGCTCGCGGAAATATTCACGGTCCAGCGTCCGGATGTAAAAACGCATCTCCACCCTTTCCGGGATGATGTTGGGCGCGTCGCCGCCGTGGGTGAATATGCCGTGGATCCTGGCCTCCCCTTTTAGCTGCTGGCGCATGGCCGACACCGCGTTATAGAAAAGCACCCCGGCGTCCAGGGCGTTGATCCCCTTCTCTGGAAACGCGGCGGCGTGGGCCGCCTTGCCGGTGAATTCGAAAAGCAGGTCGGTAATGGCGTACATCCGGGCGATCACCCGGGTCTTGTTGCTGGGGTGGACCATGATGGCGGCGTCCACATTCCTGAACACCCCCTTTTCGATCATGCGTATCTTTCCGCCACCCCCTTCTTCGGCGGGGGTCCCTATCACCATCAACGCGCCGGGATGGTCCGGAGCTGCCTTTGTCAGCGCCGCCGCCGCCACGCACGCCGCCGCCGCGATCATCGAATGCCCGCAGGCATGGCCGATGCCCGGCAACGCGTCGTATTCGGCGAGGATGGCGACAACCGGCCCCCTCCCCTTTCCCTTGTGGCTGGCCGCAAAGGCGGTCTTAAGCCCCGCCACTCCACGCTTCACCGAAAATCCTTTGCCCGAAAGGTAATCGCACACTTGCCCTGCGGCGAACGCTTCCTCAAAGCAAAGCTCCGGCCTGTCGAATATGGCGCGGTTCATCCGCAGCGCGTCCTGCGCGAACGAATCGGCGGCGGCCATTATTTTCTTCTTTGTCCCGTGTGTTCCCGGTTTCATCGTTTTTCCTAAAGGTTGCGAAGTATGCGAAGGTAACTGAGGCTCTGCGGTATCTCCTGGTCCTCGCAATAATTGTGTTCGGCCAGTATCTTCAGGTCGTCCAGCGCGCGCGTGTCCCCCTCGAATTTAACGGTGTTAAGCCCAAGGTCCGCTATCAGGCCGCCTGCCTGGAGGATTTCCAGCACCGAGCGGCAGTCGAACTTCTCGTTGCTCACATGCATGAACACATCCGTTCCGTGCTCTTGCACCACAAGCGAAATGTAAGTGGCCGGCCTGGCGTGGAACCCCTGGGGCCTTGGTATCGCAAGTTCGTAAGAGACCGGCTTGACGTATGACGACAATATCCTTTCGGCCACCTTGTTCCCCTCGTTGAGATACTTCCCGCTGAAACGAAGGCCGAACCCGACGATTGTGGCGAGCAGCTTGCCATCGTCCACAAGCTCCGCTATCCTCCCCTTCACGCTCCCCTTGCGCGCCTCCGTCTCGTATTCGTGCCTTTCGAAAAAGTGCACAAGCCACCTTAACATGTCGAAAAGGTGCATGGGGATGGCGGTGAGCCCGCGCAGGGCCACGGCGTTCGGGTCGGCCCCGAGCCTGCCCCCCTTGATGTACGTGTCGTATTCGCTCTGGATGTTGTGCAGGTCCGCCTCGAATCCGGTGAACATGGTCTCGCTTATCTTGCCGGGGATTATCTCCAGAAGCTTTGTGGCCTTGATGCGCCTGTCCAGCCCGTTTTGCCGGAAGATCTTGAACACCCTGCGGTAGTCCTGGGCGATGGATATCATCCTCTCGTCCACGTCGCTTATCTCGCTGCCGACGATGGTGTATGGGAGCTTGGGTATCACCTTCAGGCCCCAATCGCCGGCTGGGGCGGAGCGCTCCCCCACCTTTATCCCCTGCGCTGTCGCCTCCTCCACAAGGGCGCTGTGGAAACGGCTGAGAACGAAAGCGAAATAGTCCAGCGTATTGTACGCGGCGTCCCGGAATTCCCTGTGCATCTGGTCGGCGTCGCCGCCAAGATAGTCCAGGTACCTGTCCAGTATGTGATAAAGATAAAATCCTGCTATGGAAAAGTTGCGCACGCAGGCCACAAGCTCCGCGAAATACAGCCACCGCATGTTGGACCTGGCGCCGTGGTCGTCCAGGAAACCTTCAAGCTTTTCGGCCTCCTGCATCAACGTGAAATAATAATGCTTGTTGACGATCATGTTCTCGTCGTTGATGACCGACAGCACGAACAGCAGCTTGCGGCAATGTATCTCCGCAAGGGGCAGGAACTCCTCCTCGGAGATGAGCGGGGTGAGGGACTTGGAGGTTTCCATCAAATAAACATGGCGGGCTCCGCCCGGCTACAACAGCCCGAGGGCCATTTTCAGGTCGTTGTCGTCGAACATTATCCCGCCGCCGAAAAGGAACGTGCGGTATTTCTCATTGAGCATCTCGTCCCCGCCCAGGTAAACATACAGGTACTTGTGCATGTTCCAGCGCAGTTGGGCCTTCAATTGAGAGCTTGTGGCGTCCTTGTCGTAGCCGGATATGTTGAAAATGTCAACGGACGCCATCACCTTGTTCCCTATCAGGTGATAGTCCACCCCCGCGCCGGCCGACGACTCAATCAGCCCCGCGCGGATGGTGACGTCGGAAAACCTCTTGGCCATCTGGATAGAGTACAGCAGCGAGTTGATTGTGTTGCGCGTTGTGTTCAGGTCCTGCCTGCGCATGTCCTCGGACACTTCCATCAGATAATACTTGTCCTCCCTGGGCTGCACCTTCACGGAGACGTGCGATTTCGTCTGTTTGGTGTCCTGCTGGCGCTCGCCGCGTATGCCAACGTAAAGGCTCACCTCGTCCGCCTTGTTGAGGAACTTCTTGGCCCCCACCAGCGTTGTGTTCAGGTTTTCATAAACGGCCTCGTCGTTGACAAGCTTGCCCACCGTCCCTTCGCCGCGCTCTATCTTGCTGGTCACCTTTTCGATGGAGCTTCCGGCGCTTTTTACCGACTTCATTAAATCGTCGATTTTCGCGGAGGCCTTGGCGATGTTGTCCATCGTGCTCTTCAGATTTTCCCTGTTCTCCTTGAGGATGCCGCCAAACTCGCCGGACACGTCCTTGAGGTTGTTTATCCCTGCCGACAGGTTGTCCTTGTTTTCTTCTATCAATTCGCGCAGTCCCTCGGCCACTTGCGCAAGATTTTCCGAAAGCTGCGGAGCGCTTTTTGCGAAGCTGGACGATATGGTGTCAAAATTGGTCATGGTGGACTTTAGCGCGGCCCGGTTCTCCGCCAATATTTCCTGCAGGTTCCCGGAGGCCATGTCTATGTTGTTGAGGATGTCTTTTAGGGCCTGCTCCCCTTCCAGCGTGCCGAACACATTTTTCAGAGACCTTGTGATGTCCCGCACATCCTCGATGGCGCTCCCGACCTTGGCCATCATGTCCGTTATTTCCGTGGGATCCTCGGAATTGACCAGGGTCTCTCCGTTTTTGATAAACGGGCTTTCCTTGGTTCCCTGGACGATCTCTATGTATTTTTCGCCCAGGAGCCCGGCGGTCTTGATGGTGGCCAAGGCGTCGCTCCTGATTCCGGCCTGCCTGGTCAGTTTTATCGTCAGTTTGGCCTTGTTTTCCTCAAGGTCTATCTTCTCCACATAGCCGATCTCCACGCCGGAAAGCTTCACCTTGGCCCGTTCCTCAATGCCGGAGACGGTGTTGAAATGGACGTATATCGTCATGCGGGAGCCGCCGCCGAAAATGTCCACACCGGCGGTCTTGAACGAAAGGTACAGAAGAGCGAACCCGGCGAATATGGTCAGAAGCCCGACCCTCATTTCCGGAGTTAGAAAATTCATTACATCCCCGCCTGATTATTCGAAATGTCCGCCTTTGCGGCCGGATCTCCGGAAGCTGGGGCCGTCTGGCGTCCCTGGATGGCCTCCGTGTTCCGGATAACTTTACCAATGTAGCAGAATTCCGCCACTTCTGGAACAGTGGATGAAAACACCTCGTCGGGCGTGCCGACTGAAACGAATTGCCCCTTGTACAGCATCGCTATCCGGTCCGCGATTTTATTTGCGGAGACCATGTCGTGCGTGATTGTCACCGCCGTGGCGCCTATCTTGTTCTGCAGGTCCACTATCAGGTTGTTGATCTGATCGCACATGACGGGGTCGAGCCCGGTGGTCGGCTCGTCGTACAAAATAATCTCCGGATCCATGGCGATGGCCCGCGCCAGCCCGGCCCGTTTTTTCATCCCGCCGGAAAGCTCCGCCGGCTTTAAATTCTCCACGTTGAAAAGCCCGACGAGGTTGAGCTTCTCGGTCACTTTTTTCTCCCGGTCGGCCCTGGACAGGTTTGTGTGCTCCTTGATGGCAAAGCCCACGTTCTCGCCTATCGTCATCGAATCGAACAGCGCCGCCCCCTGGAAAAGCATCCCGAACTTGCGCCGCAAATTATTCAGATCCTCCTCGTTGAGCGTTCCCACCTCGATTCCGTCCACGAGCACCTTCCCCTTGTCCGGAGTCAGAAGCCCGATCATGTGCTTTATCATCACCGACTTGCCTGTGCCAGATCCGCCGATGATCACCATGGACTCCCCGCGCCGTATCCGCAGGTCCGCCCCGGCCAGCACCACCTTCGTCCCGAATGCCTTGTGCACCCCGATAACGTCTATTATTATGTCGTCGGCCATCACGCCCTCAGAACAGGAACGAGGTGAGGACATAGTCCACCACCAGGATCAGTATTGACGATATCACCACCGAGCGTGTCGTCGCCCGGCCCACCCCTTCAGCGCCCCCTTCGGTCTTAAATCCCTGGAAACAGCAGACGATGGCGATGATCATCCCGAATATCATGGACTTGAAAAGGCCGGAGTATATGTCGTTAAGCTCCAAAAACTCGAAAGTCTTTTTCATGTACACCACCGGGTTTGCGCCCAGCGTCCCCACCCCGATGAGGGCGCCGCCGAATATACCAACCGCGTCTGAAATCACAGCGAGCATCGGCAACATCAGCGTGGCGGCGATGAAACGCGGCACGATGAGGTACTTTATGGGATTGGCGGACAACGTGTACAGCGCGTCGATCTGCTCTGTCACCTTCATCGTGCCAAGCTCAGCGGCCATGGCCGACCCGGCCCGCCCGGCCACCATTATGCTGGTCAGCACAGGCCCAAGTTCGCGCGTCATCGAAAGGGCCACCACGGTGCCCACCATGCTCTCCGCGCCAAACCGTTTGAACCCGATATAGCTTTGCAGAGCCAGGACGCCCCCTGTAGAAAGGGCCGTGATGGCGACCACCGGAACGGAGTTGTAGCCAATCTCCTGCATCTGCTCGAAGATCGCCTTTAACCTCAAGGGAGGCTTGGCAAGCCAGCGGGCCATCTGCCACGTGAAGATGGAAAGCTCCCCCACGGCCTCCGCTGTCCATAGCACCCACAGGCCTATGGAACCGACGATGGCCTGGAACACGCTGGCGCTGAATTTGATCATTTCTGTTTATTGTCCGGACAAAAATCTATATGTACGCCATTTTCTTTCACAAATTCAGCGAAACTCCCCGGTTCTGGATTTTCAAAGGCGGATGCGGGAAAGAAGTGGAATTCAAGATCGTGCCCATACTTAATTTGCACATGAACGAATTCGCTGGTCATTCGTTCGAAATCCCATGCTTCCACTCCTTCGGCGAAAACGCCGATGTCCACATCGCTCCATTCGTCAGCCCTGCCGTTTGTTTGCGAACCGAAAATGTACGCGGCTGCCACTTTCGAGGAGCGGTTTAAATCCGACACGGCTTCTTTAACACGATTCTCTATTTCAACTGAGACAAGAGCCATGAGACCTCCTCCCCGGTTTTGCGGAATATCGCATCTGCTTTTATTAATGTAACTTCCTTGGACATGGCAAATAATTCTTCTGGATAGCGTGAACTTACATAGTACGAAATTAACGCGGCGTAGAATTCAATTTGTTCGTCCGAAAGGTTTAAGCGGGCCATTTCCGCCAATTTTACAAGATTATGAATTCGCGGGAGTCAATCCCTTTTTTAGTTGAAACTCCCGGCATGACCGTCACGCCGCTTTCACCATTATCTTCCCCGCCAGAGCCCGTTTCATGATCTCACGCAGTTCTGGCAGGTGTTTATAACCGCTCACTTTCCTCAACC
>JACRLM010000071.1 GCA_016235255.1 Nitrospinota bacterium
CCCAGGTTGAGGAAAGTGAGCGGTTATAAACACCTGCCGGAACTGCGTGAGATCATGAAACGGGCTCTGGCGGGGAAGATAATGGTGAAAGCGGCGTGACGGTCATGCCGGGAGTTTCAACTAAAAAAGGGATTGACTCTTCAGAATCAGGCCGAATGATTATGGAAAGTGAAGTGCTTCTGTATAAAGTTAGCAATGCGCTGAATATACGGTTGCGATTCTTTGGGGACACTCCATTGTATGGAGAGGGGCCCTCTGATTTGCGGGTAAGCGCTTTGCTAAGCGTTAACCTGCTTGATCAAAGTTTTACGGGCGGAGGCAGTGGGGAGAAGAAATAGAGATAATCCCCCCCTCACCCCACCTCTTTTAACGGGGCTCCGGTGAAGATCGCGTCCATGAACTCTTTTGGATCGAATGGGCGGAGGTCGTTGATCCCTTCGCCCACGCCGATCAATTTCACCGGCACTTTCAGAGTTTCCATAATATTTATTACCACCCCGCCCTTGGCGGTGCCGTCAAGCTTGGTCAGCGCGATGCCGGTCAATCCTATCGCTTCGTGGAACATCTTCGCCTGGTTCACCGCGTTCTGCCCCGTCGTCGCGTCCAGCACCAACAATGTCTCGTGAGGGGCGCCGGGCATCTCCCGCCCGATGATGCGCCGCACCTTCTTAAGCTCTTCCATAAGGTTGGCCTTGTTGTGGAGCCTGCCTGCCGTGTCCACTATCAAAACGTCCCGCGCGCGGGCCTGGGCGGCCTTGATGGCGTCGAACACCACCGCCGAGGGGTCCGCCCCGGGCTGGTGGCGCACCAAATCGGCCTCCGAGCGTTTCGCCCAGGTCTCAAGCTGGTCTATGGCGGCGGCGCGGAATGTGTCCGCCGCGGCGAGGATAACGCTCTTCCCTTCAGAGGAAAATTGCGCGGTCAACTTTCCAATAGTGGTGGTCTTGCCCGAACCGTTCACCCCGATAACAAGGATAACTCTCGGTTTATCAAGCGATTCCGAACCAAGGTCTTTTATGTCCTGGTTGATGATGGCGATAAGCTCCCGTTTGATATAGTCCACCACCTCGCCGGTGTTCTTCAGCAGGTTCTTTTTCACGTCCTTTCGCAGGTCCGCCATGATCCGGTTTGTGATTTCCACCCCCACATCGGCGGAGAGAAGCACCTCCTCCAGCCCGTCCATGAACTCTTCGTCAAGCTTGGCGTGGGCGCCGATGAGCCGTTCAAATCCCTGCCCCAGGGTCTTGCGGGTTTTGGCCAGACCGTCAAATAACCGGCCAAAAATGCCACGCTGGGCGGAAGTGTCAATTTTCCCGTCATCTTGGAGGGGCTCGGGGGGGGTGGGAACAACGGTTTCAGCCGCTTCGGGAGCAACCTCTTCAACAACCGCATTTTGATCAATTTCTGGCGTTTTTTGCTGTTTTTTGCGCCCAAACAGGCTAAAAATCATCTTTTTTCCTTAATTTTGGCCATTATAACATGGCGTCTTTTCCGGTTCCGCCCCGTTTGCCCAATCATATCGCAACGGGAACGTATCGTGCAACACATGTTGTCAAGGCGTTTTGACAGTTGGCACGGTCATTGCTCAACTAAAAAGGCAAGCCGGCAAGCGCCGGATTTTTGACGTATCGTGTTTACGGCAAGGTAATAAAAATGGGCGACATTTTCAGGATCAGGGAGTTCGGATACCTCCAAAAGGGGATGGACATGCTCTCCACGCGCCAGAACGCCACCGCCGCGAACATCGCCAACGCCGAAACTCCCGGCTATAAGGCCGTCAACGTAAACTTTGAGAACAACCTTGCGGCGGCCATGGGCAAGGGTTTTACGATGACCGAGACCAACCCTCGGCACATGCCCACCGCCGGCAAGGGGATTTACGGCGTGAAGCCCGAAATGAACCAGACCATCGAAGGGGGCAGGATGGACGGCAACACGGTGAACGTGGACCATGAGGTGAACGACATGCTGGCCACGAGGATCGGATATCAGACGATGATAACCGCGTTCAACAAGAAGAGCGGCGAAATCATCACCGCCATTGAAAGCGGCAAATAGAAAACAGGAGACGGACAATGGACTTTTTGAGCGCCATGAAAATAGGTTCCTCCGGCATGTCCCTTCAGCGGACGAGGATGAACGTGATATCCAGCAACCTGGCCAATATAAACACCACCCGCACCCCCGAAGGGGGGCCGTACCGCAAGAAGTCCGTGGTGGCGGAGGCCTCGCCCGTTTCCGGCGAAGGATTCGGCGGAGCGCTGGACAACGCCATACAAGGGGTGAAAGTGGTGGACGTGAAAGACGACAAGAGCGAGCCGAGGATGGTGTACGACCCGTCCCACCCGGACGCGGACGAGAACGGCTATGTGGCCATGCCAAACGTGAACGTGATGGAAGAGATGGTGGACATGATAAACGCTTCCCGGTCATACGAGGCCAACGCGGCGGCTGTGAGCGCGGCGAAAAGCATGGCGCAGAAGGCGCTCGAGATCGGGCAGAGATAACAGATTTAAATAACGGACAAATAGGAATCGGAGGTCTTCATGCGTGAGTTATTGACAAAGGTCTGGACCCAGATGCTGGAAGTGAACAAGTCGCTTTCCGGTACCAAGAAAGCGGCCATAGCCTTTGTGGCGCTGGTGGCGCTGGGGGGGATAATGGGCGTGGCCTATTATTCCGGCAAGCCTGACTACCAGGTGCTGTTCTCCAGTCTTTCACAGGAAGACGCCGGCGCCATAACGCAGAAACTTTCGGCCGACCGCATCCCATACCAGCTTATGGCGGACGGGTCGGCGATCCTTGTCCCGGCGGAGAGGGTCCATGAGCTTCGATTGAGCCTTGCCACCCAGGGATTGCCCGCTGGAGGGGGCGTGGGATTCGAGATATTCGACAAGTCCACGTTCGGGATGACCGATTTCGTCCAGAAGCTAAATTTCAAGCGCGCCATGCAAGGCGAACTTTCCCGCACAATCGGCCAGATGAAGGAAGTGCGCTCTTCCCGGGTGCACATCGCCATACCGGAAAAGAAGCTTTTCGGCAAGGAAGACACCGGCCCCACCGCTTCGGTTGTGCTGCAGCTTGCCCGGCGCGGGGCGCTGAACAAAGATCAGGTGATGGGCATCGTGCATCTGGTGGCCTCCAGCGTGGAAGGGATGAAGCCGGAGAACGTGACCGTGGTGGACACGGAAGGAAGGCTCCTTTCCGGCGGCGAACCTTCGGACGAGGCGGCCAGGCTCTCCTCCACCCAGAATGAATACAGGAACAACATGGAGCGCGACATCGAAAAGAACATCACCAGCATGATCGAAAACGTGGTGGGCTCCGGCAAGGTGGTCACCCGGGTCACCGCGGACATGGACTTTACGAAAATAGAGCGGACGGAAAAGAAATTCGACCCCAACAGCCAGGTGGCCCGCAGCGAGCAGCGCTCCGAAAGCAAGGCCACCGGCGCCCAGTCGCCCGGCGGAGTGCCCGGCATCCAGAGCAACATCCCCGGCGGTGAGGTGGCCACGATGACGGCCGCCGCTCCGGCGCAGAATTCCCAGAGCCAGGAGACGGTGAATTACGAGATAAACGAGGTGGTGTCGCACATCCAGGAGCAGGTGGGCGGGGTGAAAAAGCTTTCCATAGCGGTTATCGTTGACGGCAAATACGCGGCCAAGGAAGGGGCTCCGGCCGGGGCCGAGAAGGAATTCCAGCCGCGCACCGCCGAGGAGCTAAACCAGCTTTCCGAGCTTATAAAGACCGCGGCCGGGGTGAACGTGGGCCGGGGCGACCAGGTGACGGTGCAGTCCGCTCCATTCGACACGTCCAAATTTGACACCGATATCACCGACGCCAAGGCCGAGACGGATAGACAGTTCTATATGGAAGTCGTAAAATATGTTGGGATAGGGGCGCTGGTACTGGCGCTGTTCATATTGATCTTGCGTCCGGCGCTCGGCTGGATAACCTCCACAAGCAGGGAACTTGAGGATTTGCGGGCATTCCCCCAGACGGTCCAGCAGATGGAAGCCAGGCTCGGGGTGAAGACCGGAGGAGGGCTTGAAGAGGAAGTGGACTACCGCGAGAAAGTCAAGCGGCTGATGCAGGAAAACCCCAAGGCGGCGGCGGAGATGCTGCGCGAATGGCTCAAGTCCAGGCGTTAGGACCGGTGAAAGAATAAGGGAGACAAGGCAATGGCTGGAGACAAGAAATCACTATCGGGCCCTGAGAAGGCCGCGGCCCTGCTGATAGCCGTTGGGGACGAGATCGCCTCCAAGGTGCTGTCGGAGATGGAGGAGTCGGAGATACACAAGATATCCACCTACATGAGCGGCATGACCTCCGTGTCCAACGAGCTTGTGGGCAACATCATGGAGGAGTTCGTGGACATCTCCGAGTCCGGCAAGGGGGGATATGTCACCGGAGGCCGGGACTACCTTAAAAAGCTGCTGGAAAGCACGCTCGACCCGAAGAAGGTGACCGAGATCATGGAAAGGATCTCCACCGGGGACGAGGAGAACATGGGAGGCGGCCTGGAGGCTGTGCGCCATCTGGACGCCAAGACCATCGCCTCTTTCATGAAAAGCGAGCACCCGCAGACCTGCGCCATAATCCTGGCCCACCTGGATCCATCCCACGCGGCGGCGGTGATAAAGGAACTGCCCGAAAGGTTCCAGCCGGAGGTTGCCTTCCGCATCGCCACCCTCGAACGCATACCCCCGGGGGTGATAAAAGAGCTGGACGAAGCGCTGGCCCACGAGTTCCGCTCCACCGGCACGATGGAAGGGAGCCAGATCGGCGGGGTGGACGCGGTGGCGGAGATAATAAACAGCATGGACCACGCCACGGAGGTGAACGTCCTCTCCGAGATAGAGGCCATAAACCCCGAACTGGCGGAAAACATCCGGCAGCTGATGTTCGTGTTCGAGGACCTTATAAAGATAGACGACCGCGGAATGCAGGCCATCCTCAAGGAAGTGGACCAGGGGGAGCTTCTTCTGGCGCTCAAGACGGCGTCGGAAAAGATGAAGGACAAGGTGTTCGCCAACATGTCCGAGCGCGCGGCGCTGATGATGAAAGAGGACCTGGACACTATGCCCCCCGTTCGCCTGTCGGACGTGGAGAAGGCCCAGCAGTCCATACTGCGGGTGGTAAAGCGCCTGGAGGAGGAAGGAAAGATAGTCCTGGCGGGCGGAGGAGAAGAGCTTGTCTAAGATATTCAAAAAAGACGAAGACCTCTCGCACGTGCGGGAGTTCAAGCTGGCCGAATTTTCCAGGGTGGCGGCCCCCGCCTCTCCTGCCGCCCCCGCAAAGGGCAAAGGAGAGTTCGTGCGGGACTTCGAAAGCCAGCGCGGCTCGTCTGAATTCATCCCGGGCGGTTTTGATTTCGACTATCAGGGGGGTTTGCGCCGCGACGAAATCCTGCGCAGGTCCATGGACGAGGCGGAGGAGATCATCCGCAACGCCAACTCCAACGCCGACGGGATCAGGAGCGCCGCCCGCGAGGATGGCTACCAGAAAGGACATGCGGACGGATACACCGCCGGCCTCACCGAGGCCAAGCCTGTGATGGACTCTTTCGTGAACCTGGTCCGCGAGCTGACGGAGGCGCGGGGGAAATTCTACGCCGGCGCCGAGGAGGAGATGATCCACCTGACCATCAATATAGCCAGGACTGTGATCGGCGCGGAAATTACCAAAGACCCGTCGCTTGTGCAAAAGGTGATCCTCAAGGCTGTGCAAAGGCTCCAATCGCGCGAAGAGATGATAATCCGTGTGAATCCGAAGGATTTGGCGGAGGCTGAAAAGTCGCTGCCGGAGCTTCGCCGAGAGGTGGAGGACATCGAAAAAGTGTCGTTCAAGGGAGACGCTCTTATCACCCGTGGCGGATGCATGGTGGAAACCAACATAGGCTCCATAGACGCGCGGCTTGAAACACAGCTGGAAGCGGTGCGCGAATCTTTCCTCGGCGCCCTCGAAGAGAGCAGGATGAAAGAGCAGATGGGCGGAGGGGCGAATGCTGAAGGTTGATTTCGGCAAATACGGCCAGGCGCTCGATGAGAGCAGGCCGATAAAGGTGTCCGGCAAGGTGGCCCGGGTTGTGGGCCTTGTGGTGGAAGGGATCGGGCCGGACCTTTCCATCGGCGGGGTGTGCGAGATATTCCCCAAGGACCAGTCCACCCCCATCACAGCGGAAGTGGTCGGCTTCACCGGCAACAGGATATTGATGATGCCGCTAGGGGAGCTTCGGGGGATATCCCCCGGCTGCCACATCGCGGTGCGGGCGGAGGCCGCCTCCATAAAGGTGGACCACACCCTGTTGGGGCGCGTGGTGGACGGCCTCGGAAAACCGATAGACGGCAAAGGCCCTATCCTTTGCAAGGAAGAACGTTCCATATACAGCGAGCCGATAAATCCCCTCACCCGCCGCCGCATCACCCAGCCTTTGGACCTTGGCATCAGGACCATAAACGGGCTTATGACGGTGGGCATGGGGCAGCGCATGGGGATAATGGCGGGAACCGGCGTGGGAAAGTCCGTTCTGCTTGGCATGATGGCAAAGTACACCACCGCCGACGTGAACGTGATCGCGCTTATCGGCGAACGCGGGCGTGAACTGCGGGAATTCATTGAGAACAACCTGGGAGACGAGGGGATGAAACGGTCTGTTGTGGTGGTGGCCACATCGGACAACGCCCCGCTTGTGCGGATGCGCGCGGCCCACGTGGCCACCTCCATCGCCGAATATTTCCGCGACAGGGGCAAGAACGTGCTTTTGATGATGGACTCGCTGACCCGCTTTTCCATGGCCCAGCGCGAGATCGGCCTTTCCATCGGCGAACCCCCCGCAACGAAGGGATACACCCCGTCGGTGTACGCCGCCCTCCCCCGCCTGCTCGAACGGGCCGGGAACACCGACGGCCCAGGGTCCATCACCGGGCTTTACACGGTGCTAATCGAAGGGGACGACATCTCCGAACCGATATCCGACGCTTCGCGCGCCATACTCGACGGGCACATAGTCCTGTCGCGCAGGCTCGCCTCGCTGGGGCATTACCCGGCCATAGACGTGCTCAATTCAATAAGCCGCGTGATGGTGGACGTGGCGGGCAAGGACCACAAGGAGCTTGCCATAAAGTTCAAGGAACTTTACGCCACATATAAAGAAGCCGAGGACCTTATAAACATCGGGGCGTACGTGGCCGGGTCCAACAAGCGGATAGACGAGTCCATCGCCAGGATAGACGCGATGAACGCCTTTTTAAAGCAGCGGGTGGAGGAATCGTCCCGGCTGGCGCAGACCATCGACGCTATGAAGAAAGTTTTGGGATGAATGGCGGCATAAATGTTCAGATACAGGCTGGAGGCGCTTTTAAGGTACCGCAAGACGCTCGAAGACGACCGCAAACGCGCCTTCGCCGAGGCGAACAGGCATTATCAGGCGGAGATCAGCGAGATGAGGCGGCTTGAGCAAGAACGGCGGGACGTTATGGAAATGACGGAAAAGAAAATGTCCATCGGCGTGGACAGGAACACCATGGAGCTTTACGACATGTACATGGCCGGGGCCGCGGTGAACATAGCCGATGCGGCCAAACGCGTTGAAGGCGCCGGGCAGATCGCGGAAATGGAGCGCGAAAAGCTGGTGGAAGCGATGAAAAAGCGCCGCATAATGGAACATCACAGGGAAACGCTCAAGGAACGCCACAACGCCGAGGAAGACAGGAAAGAACGGCTCTTCGCCGACGAGGTGGCGCTCCTCCGGTTTAGCAGGAAGGAAGCGAACTGACATGGCGAACGGCGGACTGAAACGGAAAACGCTGATAATCCTTGCGGGGCTTTTGGGGGTGAAGCTTGCGATGCTGGCCGCCTCCGGGCTTGGGATCGGGGCCACATCCGCCGCGCCGGCGTTTGCCCAGGAAGCGGGAGCGAAAAAGGAAACGGAATCCAGGCCCGCCACCACCAGTGAAGAAGTCCCCGGCCAGAAAGGGGCGCCTCTGAAGACCGGCGAGACATTGAAGGACGCCGCCAAGGAAAAAGAGGCCAAACAGCCGGCCAGCCTGGACCTTGAGATAATCCAGGAAGTGGAAAAACGCCAGAAGGCCATGGACAAGAAGGAAGAAGAGCTGAAGCAGAAAGAAGACCGGCTAAACGCCCTTCAGACCGATCTGGACAAGCAGATATCCGAGCTTAAGGCCGCGCAGGCGAAGATAGAAGATTTGATAAAGCAGCGCGGAGACCTGGAGGACGAGGCGGTGAAAAAGCTGGCCAAGACATATTCCTCCATGCCGCCGGAGAACGCCGCCGCCCTTATCCAGCAGTTGGACAGCGGCATCGCCATCCGGATACTTTCGAACATGAAAGAGCGCAACGCGGCGCGCATCCTCGCCGTGATCCCGAAGGACAAGGCCACGAAACTGTCCGAGGGGATGGTGATGAAGAAGTAGAAACGCCTCCCCTGCTATGCCTTTAGCGCTCCTTTCAGCGTCAGCCCGGCCGAGGCAAGAAAACAGAGCGCCCCGAGCAGGACAACCGGGGCGAAAGCCATCGAACCGCCCGTCATGCCGCGCAACGTCAACCCCAGCGGCATCAGGAACGCGCCCACCGCAAGATACGACAACCATCTTTTAAGCGGATCCGAAAGCGCCAGCCTGTCCACAAGGCCGCCCACTATCATGTTGTAAAGCGCGAACGGCATTCCGTGGGAATGACCGGCCTTGAGCAACGTCCGCGCGTATGAAGGGGCGTAAAATCCTTTTTCGAAAAGCGGATCGAGCGAAAACGCCAGGGCGAAGCCGCCTATCGCGGCGATGAATATCACGGTACATCCGGCGATGATATTAAGCCTGCCGTATTGCATGGAGCCTCCGGGGTTTGTTGGATTGGATGTATGAGAATACCGCGCTTTTGGCGCAATGTACATATCCCGGTCAAGAGCCGGTCTTACGCCTGGCGATCCCGCGCGGAAAAGCCATGCAAAGTCCCCATTGAAAAACCGGAACGGAATAAATAAACTGAAAGTGACGGGGCAATCCGCCAAAAATGTTTCAATAAAGGAAGTATTTTCATCATGCCAGTTGAGTTGACGGGAAAGACGCAGCCCGGGTTTAACACCAACTCCACCACGGAGCGGGTGTACCAGTCCATGAAGGTGTCGCGGGCCACTGAACTGGCGAAAAGTTCAGGGCCGGTGGGGGGCGCTTCCATGCCCGGCTCCGGCGCGGTGATAGTAAAACAGGGGGTGCGCGGCATCCTCAACCAGATGAACGTGGGGGACGTGGGCTCTGCTGTGGACAGCGTGGTCAACGCGGTGAACAAGGCCGGCCAGCAATTGCGCGAAGACACCCGCCAGCAGGCGAAAAAGACCGAACAGGCCACCTCCGAGATCGGCTCCAAGGTCAAAACGCAACTGTCATCAACCGGCGGCAAGGTGGAGCTGAACGCGTAAACGCGCGCCGCCGCTCAGTTCAGCGAAAATCCGTAGAAAGCGGGTTCACTCCTTCTCGGCCCCATTTTCAGCGCTTCGGCCACTCCGGACAATACGGAGCGTTCCGTCTCCAGCCTTTCCAGGGCGGAGCCCATCTCCAGCAATTCGACCTTGAGCGCATGGTCCACCTTGAGCGCGTCAGCGATTACGTATGACAAGGCGATGATCCCTGATTCGTCCACCGGCGGCGATTTGGGGATGAACGGCTCTCCCGCCTCGTATCCTTTGGCGGCGGCCCGCCATATCGCAAGCGTCTCCTCCGCCTTGCGCGGGGCAATTATTAACCGTCTCATAATAGTATTGACATAAGTGGATATATGCGTTACGCTGTAGTCCATGAAGAATACAGATGGGCGCGGGCTTGATAGTAAGACATTGACGCAGTTGCGCAAGCGGGCTGTGGCCTGTGTGCAGA
>JACRLM010000072.1 GCA_016235255.1 Nitrospinota bacterium
AATCCATTCTTCCCTTGCCAGTTTTCCCGTTACCGTTTACTCTTTTCATGTGACCTCCTTGCTTTCCGTTGTTTTCGTTCAAAAACATGGTAGCAGGTGAGGTCATACCTTCGTTTCAACTAAGTTTAGGACACTTTCCTCGCCATTATTATATTGCTTATGTTTCTTATATCGCAATATTCCACACTATCGCTAATTGTCTTATCGGCGCATGGTACTTAAACTTTAGTTGAATCCACATTATTTCTAACAAACACCAAATTTAATTTAATGCCATTTAATATCAATAAGGTACAATTGGCTAAATTTAATTTAAACTTTTACTTATTTCGCTAAAATGCGGATTCTATTCGTTTTATTTTCGCTTTCAAGCAATGACCTTCTTTGGTGGTTAAAGCCTGCGAGACTTGAATTTAAGCGAAAAGCCTGGGCAGGGTCTCAGACCAGGATTTCATAAGGTCCGGAGTTGTGGTCTGGACAAGTGCTTTGCCATTGACTGTGACTTTCATCCGTTTGAAGGTCACCTGGCCTGCCACGGCGGCGGGGACGCCCTGTGACCTGGCGGCCTCCAGAATTTTAACAGCGTCCGCCGGTGAGCTGGAAATCACGGCCCGTGACTGGGTTTCGGAGAACAGGAAAAGATCGGGCCGCAAATCCGTGTTGAAGGAGACTTCGAAACCAAGCTGCTTGTCCGATCCGATTTTAAAGCAACATTCAGCCAGCGCCACAATAAGCCCTCCGTCGGACACGTCGTGCATGGAATGGACCAGCCGCCCGTCCGCCATTATGAACATCAGTTTTTGCAGCGCGGCCTCTTTTTTTAGATCAACGATTGGCGGCGCGCCCCGTTCCACACCGTGGACGATTGACAGGTATTCCGATCCGCCAATCTCCGCAAGGGTGTCCCCCAGGACAATCACAGTGTCCCCTTCCTGCGTAAAATACTGGCCCACGAGTTTTGTATGGTCTTCCAAAAGACCTACAGCGCCGATGGTGGGGGTGGGATTGACCGACTGGTCCCCCGTCTGGTTATAGAACGAAACGTTGCCGGACACCACCGGGGTGGAAAGGGCGATGCACGCCTCCGACATCCCGCTGATCGCCTGGATGAACTGCCACATCACTTCCGGCCGCTCCGGGCTGCCGAAATTCAGGCAGTCGGTTATGGCCAAAGGTTTGGCGCCGGAGCATGCCACGTTCCTTGTGGCCTCCGCCACCGCCTGCATCCCGCCGGTGCGCGGATCCAGGTAACAATACCTGCTGTTGCAGTCCACGCTCATGGCGACAGCTTTTTGCGTCCCCTTTATCCGTATCACCCCCGCGTCCGATCCGGGCATCTGGATGGTGTTGGTGCGCACCATATGGTCGTACTGGCGATATATCCATTCGCGCGAGCAGAGGTTCGGCGATGAGATCAGGGTGACAAGAGCATAATTGTAATCATGTGGCTCCGGGAAAATCATGGGATCCAGCGATTGGCGCACCGCGAGATCCTCCGGCGGCAGGGCCGGCCTGTGGTACACCGGCGCCTTGTCCGAAAGCGGCGCGGCAGGCATCTCGGCGGCGACGATCCCATTGTCCCTCAATCGCACCATTCCGTCCCCGGTCACCACGCCGACGACCTCTGCGGAAAGCCCCCATTTTTCGAATATGGCGCGGACCTTTTCCTCCACCCCCTGCCTGCACACGAGCAGCATCCGCTCCTGCGATTCGGAGAGCATGATTTCATAAGGGGTCATCCCCTCCTCTCGGCGGGGGACTTTTTCCAGTTCAAGCTCCACCCCGGTGCCTGCGCGCCCGGCCATTTCGAAAGATGACGATGTCATCCCGGCGGCGCCCATGTCCTGTATGCCGACCACGTAATCGGTCTTGAAAAGCTCCAGACAAGCTTCCAGCAGGAGTTTTTCGGTGAAAGGATCGCCCACCTGCACCGTCGGGCGGCGCTCTTCGCCCCCCTCGCCGAATTCCTCGCTGGCCATGGTGGCGCCGTGGATGCCGTCCCGCCCGGTCTTGGAGCCGACGTACATCACAGGGTTGCCCACTCCCGAGGCGTTGCCCAGGAATATCCTGTCCTTTTTCACAAGGCCGAGGTTGAAAGCGTTCACAAGGCAGTTGCCATTGTAGCTGGGATGGAATGAAAGCTCCCCGCCGATGGTGGGAACCCCCATGCAATTGCCATATCCGGCGATCCCGGCCACAACGCCGTCGAGCAGATATTTTGTGCGCGGATGGGTAAGATCGCCAAACCTCAAAGAGTCCAGGCAGGCCAATGGCCGGGCGCCCATTGTGAAAATGTCCCGCAATATCCCCCCCACGCCGGTGGCTGCGCCTTGGTATGGCTCTATGTAAGAAGGATGGTTGTGGGACTCCATTTTGAAAACCACAGCCAGCCCATCGCCGATGTCCACCACGCCGGCGTTCTCCCCCGGCCCCTGAATCACCTGCGGCCCGGTGGTGGGAAACTTGCGCAGATGGGCGCGGGAGCTTTTATAGGAGCAGTGCTCGCTCCACATGGCGGACAGAATGCCAAGCTCCACCATGGTAGGTTCACGGCCGAGGATTTTCACCGCCTCGCCATACTCTTCCATGGACAGGCCATGCTGGGTGATAACGTCTTCTGTGATCATGCGAACATTATAGACATTTGATTGTGGATGGCAACGGAATGTGATTTGGCGGTTAAAGAGCGCCTGGGCACATGTGCGGCATGATGGTTGTCTCCGCTGCTCGGATTCACCCAAATTGACTTTTCACGGCTGGTGTTATAGCTTGCCGCCTTGATGATGAAACACCGGAACATCCATGACAGGTCTATTGATTAACCTTTTCCCGCCAGCAATATGAAGCCTTTTCCGAAAAAAATATTCACAATCTGTGGCGTGGCGCTATGGCTTGCCGCAACGGGTATTTTGGTGTGCTCCGGAATAGAGCCGGACAAGGCTGCGTCGTTTGCCGCGGGGGGCGGCACGGAAAAATGGGACCAGTTCTGGAAGCAGGGTTTTGCGGCGGCTAAAATCGAAAAACCGGGTGATGAACTTCCAACAGTCCTCCCCGGCCCGATGGACGCTTGGGGGGGCGGGAAAGAGCATGGAATTGGCGTCGCCATTCAAGCCGCTCCGGGCAAATATGATCTGGTGGCCACGTTTCACGAGACTCACGATAAATTTCCGCCATCGCTGACCGCGTTTCTCAACAATACGCAAATATGGCAGGGCAAACTTCCGGCCGGGGGCGGGCGGCCAGGCCCCTATTCCGGGATTATCGAAAAAGCTACGGTGCGCATCCCGGTCACAATCGGCGCGGGACAAAACAACGTCGAAATAAGGAACACTTCCGGATCGTGGGCAGCCCCGGCGGAGGTGTACCTATCCAAAGGGCGCCAAATAAACCTGGACAAGCTTGCGTACCGGCTGTTTTCCGGCCCAACGCTTTTACTGTCTGTGGCGGCGGCCGCTTTTGCCGGGCTGATTGTTTTCCGTATGGCGTCCGGCGGCCTTGCGGCTGCCACGGCGGAGGCGGGCCTTGTGGCCGTGTCGTTGCTTGCCACGGCGGTATGCATAGAGTTTGGCTACAGGCTGTACCTTAAAAACAGAAGTGAGTTAAAACCTGGCCAGGCGATAAACGCGGCGGCGGAAAAGGGGCATAACTATTCGCTGATGGAAATGCTGCTCCCCACCGGCGATTTCGACCTGCCATATCTGCTCAAACCCGGCCTGGACGGATTTTTTTATGGCAAGCATGTGCGGACGAACTCATACGGATTCCGCGGGCCGGACATTGCGCCCCAGAAACCTGCCAACACGTTGCGTATTGTGGGGCTGGGCGACTCCGTGCTTTTCGGATGGGGCATTGATTACGAGCAGACCACTCTTGCGCGGCTTGCGGAACTGCTGCAAAGCAAGGTGAACAAGCAAACACAGGTGATCAACACGGCTGTCCCCGGATATAACACCGCCGTGGAGGCGGCTGTATATGAGAAGGCCGCGCGCGGATTCTCGCCGGACATCGTTGTGCTGCTTTTCGTGGAGAACGATTTTTATTATCCCCACATCATGGCCGAGCCTGCGACCTTTTTCAGGCTGGACAAAAGCTATATGGCCTCCGCGTTGGCAGGTTATTTCGGATCAAGGTGGGGGGCCGCCGGCGGTCAGAATGAAAACTGGGTCACGTCGGCGGAGTTCGAGGAAAAGAAAGACAAGCCCGGCGGCGGGGACAGGATGATATCGGCCATCAACAAAGGATATGAGGCCACCACCGGCAAGAAAGCGGTGGAAAGCCTTATCAGACGGCTGGGCGCAAGGATAAAGGAGGACGGCGCGATCGGTGTGTTCGCATGGCCTCCTTTCAACGTGTATCCCAGCCAGCCGAAATACGATTACCCCACCCTGGATGAACGTGGATATTTTGAGAACGTGGCAAAAGAGGCCGGATTCCTGGTTCCACCCATGCACGACATGTTTCTGGAGTATGTGGCCAGCCACAAGGCGTATTGCCAGGGGGACATCCTGTGGCTCAACGAGAATGACAGCCATCCAAAACCGGACGCGCACCAGATGATCGCCCAGGCCATCTTCAATGCGCTTGTGGAGAGCGAGGCGTTGTCAAAACTCGCCACGAAATGACAGCAATGGCGGGAAAGGTTTACCGCAGCATCGTTGCACCCATGAGCGCGATCACAAGGTAAATTATTTTCTGGGCGGTGTTGCGGTCCAATTTCCTTGCCGCCGCCGCGCCAAAAAGGGAGCCGGCCGCCAGGAAGGGGGCGCACACGGCAAAATTGCCGAACGTATGGCCGGTGTCCAGCCCCGCCGCCAGGTAAAAGGCGATGATTATGGTGTTGCTGGCGAGAAAATAGGAGACGAGCGCGGCTTTCTTTTCTTCCACCTCCCACAGTTGCGACGACACGAACACAACGGAAACCGGGCCGTTCATCCCGAAGGCTCCGCCTAATATTCCGGAGAAAAGGCCGAACACGTATGAAAGCTTCGGCCAGATACGAAAATACCTCCCGGCGGCGATGAGTGAATAGATCGAATAGCAGACGAGCAGGGAGCCAATGGCTTTTTTCAGAATGGAAGGGTCCCACGTTTTCAGGAAGTAAACACCGATGGGTATCCCCAGCGCTCCGCCAACTATCAGCGGAGCCGATTTTTTTGAAATCGTACCGGTTGCGCCAATACGCTGCGAGGGTGATGTTTATCAGGATGCCGTTGATAAGGGACAAGGGGACGGCCGTTTTTACGTCCATCATCAATGTGAAAAGAGGGATGGCGATGAGCGCCTGGCCTAACCCGGCGGCCCCCTGCGTGGCGGCGGAGGCGAAAGCTATGAGGGCGAGAGCGGCGATGTTTTCCAAAAGCTTTTTCTCCATGCGCGCATGTCTGGCGGCGCCCGCCCTGCGCTATTGCTGTTATACTAACCTGAAAACACCGGTCACATATGAACAGCATAAGCTCCGCCGGGATAGCCGGCATACTCAGTTTCGTCCTCCCCGGCGCCGGGCAGATATACAACGGCAAGTTCCTGCGCGCCATATTCTGGTTCATCGTCACACCGGGGCTGTGGATCGGCAGCGGAGGGACGCTGGGCTGGATATGCCATGTAATAGCGGCCTACACGGCGTACAATTACGCCAAGTGCTTTGAGGAGGCCGCCCCAGGCCAGGACTGAATGTCAATTGTCATGTTCAAAACAAACATCCAGCCTAGAAACTAGGCTTCTACTATTATTCTTGCTGTCTATTTGGGCGGCCTGAAAATATCTCCCCATTAAATCCTTTGTAATTTCAAGCCATAGCGAAGGGTACGCCTTTTGCTTTTTGAGCATTCCTATAAAAGCGCATCAAGCGGCGGACAGACGATCCGGCTATGCGCTGATGGTGATGGAGGTTTGGGCGAATAAAGTTATGTGGAGGAGACCGATGAAACGGGCAATGTTTTTACTGCTAGGTATTTTCTTATTTACGTCGTTCCCCGTTCTGGCGGAAGAGGCGGCCTCTCCGCAAGCTTCGCAAGCGGCCCCGGCCGCCGACCAGCCTGCGGCGGCCCCGGCGCCCGCGCCAGAAGCCGCCCCGGCAGCTGAGGCCGCGCCGCCTCCGCCACCTGCCATCAACAGCGGCTCGGTGGCGTGGCTTATCACGGCCACGGCCATGGTGATGCTGATGACCCTGCCGGGACTTGCTCTTTTTTACGGCGGGCTTAGCAGATCTAAAAACGTTCTTTCGACGATCATGTACTCTTTTGCGAGCATCGCCATAGTCAGCGTGGTGTGGGTGCTTTGGGGCTACTCGCTTGCCTTCGGGCCGGACGTGGGGGGTGTGATCGGCGGACTGGACAACCTGTTGCTCAACGGCATCGCCCTTCCCGGCGACACCGGCCCGGCCAACGCCGTGATGAAGCTGGAGATACAGGACCTTCTGTTCGTCATCTTCCAGGGGGCGTTCGCGGTGATCACCGTGGCCCTTATATCCGGAGCATACGCGGAGCGCGTGCGCTTCGGCTCGTTCGTCCTTTTCTCCATACTGTGGGTCACGCTGATATACGCTCCGCTGGCCCACTGGGTGTGGGGCGGCGGCTGGCTGTTCAAGCTTGGCGCGCTGGACTTCGCCGGCGGGACGGTGGTGCACATAGCATCCGGTATGTCCGGCCTGGCGGCGGCGCTTTTTCTTGGAAAACGCAAAGGGTACGGCACGGAGAAGATCATGCCGCACAACGTCCCCTTCGTGGTGCTCGGCGCGGGCCTGCTGTGGTTCGGCTGGTTCGGGTTCAACGCCGGGTCGGCGGTTGCGGCCAATAACATAGCGGTGAGCGCTTTCGTGGCCACGCACACGGCGGCGGCGGCGGCGGCCCTCGGCTGGACGTTCACAGAGTGGCTCCACGGCGGCAGCCCCACAACGGTGGGCATGTCCTCCGGCGCGGTGGCGGGGCTTGTGGCCATCACCCCGGCGGCGGGGTTTGTGACCCCCGGCGCCTCGATCATCATCGGGGGCATTGCGGGGATGATCTGCTACTTCGCGGTGATGTACAAGCACAGGTTGGGATATGACGACGCGCTGGACGCTTTCGGCATCCACGGCGTGGGCGGCACATGGGGCGCCATCGCCACAGGCATATTCGCCTCCACTGCCATCACCGGCGCCACCGGCGCAAAGGGATTGCTGGAAGGGAACGCCGGGCAGGTGGTCACCCAGTTGATCGCGGTGGCGGCCACGATGGTGTTCTGCTTCGTGGGGACGTTCGTGATCATGTTCATCGTCAACGCGATCACCAAGTTCCGCCCGGAGACGGAGAACGAGATCATGGGGCTCGACCTTACAGAGCACAGCGAAAGCGCTTACAACTGACTTTAGTCCCTATTCAAGCGCCGGGTTCGCGTTAACTTGCGGGCCCGGCGCCCCTCCTTTTAGTCTGATTTCGAGGTCTCCGCCGGGAAACGCCGCAAGGCGTAGTTTGGCGGAAAACCTCCCTGGGCGCCGGGGATGGAAACATCCCCGGTGTTTTTTATTTGTTTTGGATGTGATCCGATTGACAGGGCGATATGGCGGAGCTATCCTTGCGGCATCTTTATAAAAGCAACGCCTGGCGGGAGACATATCCATGAGCAAAATCACCTCTGCGGCCGGTCTGGTCTTCATGCTATTCGCGGCATCGTGCGGCGGCGGGTCTTCGTCTTCAACGTACACTGCGGCGGCGTCTTCCGTATCCATATACAATTCTCTGCCGGGGACATGGGACGTGCGGCTGTACGGCCCGGTCACATCATGCTCCACCCTCGACCTTGGCTCCTTCGCCGGTGACGGGGAACGCACTCAACGGATATTCTCCACTCATGAAGACGGGGAGATAAAATACGTGACAATCGCCCTGGCCGATCCGGCCGACACCGCAAGCCCTTTGGAATATACCGTCACCTCGGACGGCGACCCTTTAAGGATGGAAAGGTCCTATGAAGAGCAGGGCGCCACCTGCGTGTGGACCCTCATGCGGTCATACGAACTGACCCTCACCGCTGACGGACGGCTGACCGGATATCAGAACACCGACATCACATCGGCCTCGTCCGCGTGCGAGCAGTGCTATTACACGCTGGAGGTGGAGATGACCCCGGCAGGGTGAAAGCGACGGTGCTTGATTTGGATGGATGGTTTGGACCGTCGAGCTTTCTGACGATTGATTGACCGATAAGGCCGCAAAGTTATTTGGTGCCGAAGGGGGGACTCGAACCCCCACATCCGTTAAGACACATGAACCTGAATCATGCGCGTCTGCCAGTTCCGCCACTTCGGCTTTCCTTTGCGGACGGGTCATCAAAACCCGGAAAAAAACATTATAACCACATGCCCATCCAAACGCAATTCGTTCCGGGCCTTTAATAGGGTATAATCTCCAATCCGCCGGAAAACGGCGGGAGGTGGTATTGGTGGACATGGTTTTGGATGCATAGCTTAAACAATGGCGTATAACATAAAGCTGGACGTTTTCGAGGGGCCGCTGGACCTCCTTTTGCACCTTATAAAGGAGAACCAGGTTGACATTTACGACATCCCCATCGCCTCGATCACAGAGCAGTATCTTGAATACATCGAGATTATGAAGTCTCTCAACCTGGAGCTGGCCGGGGAGTTCCTCGTGATGGCGGCCACGCTCACCTATATAAAATCGAAAATGCTCCTCCCCAAACAGGAGATCCCGGAGGGGATGGAGGAAGGGGAGGAAGGGCAGGATCCGCGGGACGAACTTGTCGCCAGGCTGATCGAGTACAAAAAGTACAAGGAAGCGGCGCTGCGGCTGCGGGAGAAGGAGATAGACCAGTCACAGGTGTTCGGCAGGATCCCATCGCAGGACGAGATGCCAAGCGAAGGGGAACTTCTGCTGGAAGTGAGCGTGTTCGAGCTTTTGAATTCCTTCCGAAAGATACTGGGAAAACTCGGCGAGGGGGACAAATACACGGTCACCCTCGAGGAGATGTCCGTCACCGACAAGCTAAACGAGATCATGGGGCGGCTGGAAACGGCCGACAGCATGACGTTTGACAGCCTGTTTGAGACCAGCCGCACCCGGATGGAGGTGATTGCCACGTTCCTTGCGGTCCTGGAGCTTTTGCGGCTGAAGCTGGCCCGCGCTCTGCAGATCCGGGTGGGCGGGGAGATAATGCTATACAAAGCGGCCGAAGAGGCCGGCGAGGCGAGGAACATGGAAGAGGACCTGGCGCCCCGGGAAGAATCCCCCGTTTCACCCGATCCCGCGGAGGAGACCGCCGCCAATGAAAACGAAAACGCGATGGAGAACGGATAAGTGGACCGCGAACAACTCAAGGCGATACTGGAGAACTTGCTTTTCATAGCCGATGCGCCGGTGACCGTGGACAGGCTTGCGGGGCTTTTTGAGAAAGAGGCCACCCGGGAGGAAATCCAGGGAGCCATGGAAGAATTGATCAGCGATTACGAGGGGCGCAACCTTATGCTGACGGCGGTGGGCGAGGGTTACAGGATACAGACCCGGCCGGAGAACGCGCCGTGGATCACCGCTTTTTTCAAGATGGAAAAGGGGCAAAGGCTCGGCCGGGCGTCGCTTGAGGCTCTGGCGATCATCGCGTACCGCCAGCCGATCACCCGGGCGGAAGTGGACGAGATACGCGGCGTTGATTCGGGCGCGGCGTTGCGGGGGCTTGTGGAGAAGAACCTTGTGAAGGCCATGGGGCGGCGCAAGGCCCCGGGCAAGCCGATGATGTATGGAACAACGAAGCGGTTCCTGGAATATTTCGGGCTGGCCAGGCTTGCCGATCTGCCCACAATGGAAGAGTTCCAGCGGGAGATGGACGAGACGCTTGGCGCCCAGGGCTCTTTCGAGTTCGCCGAGGACGATGCGGAAGGGGAAATCTCCGAACACCTGCCGGAGGCGGGGGTGATGGAGGACGATGTTAGCGAAGGGGGCGTCAAGGAAGACGGCCTGGCCGTGATACAGGAAGGGTTTGACCCTGAGGAAGGCGAGGATGACGATGAAGGATTCGTCCAGAACGACGAAGAGGCCGGAGAGGCCGGAGAGGCCGAAGACGCCGAAGACAAACAGCCCGGCGAGTGAAGGTGGGCCTGTAAGGCTCCATAAGATAATAGCCGCCGCCGGAATATGCTCGCTTCGCAAAGCGGAGGAGCTTGTGGCCGAGGGGCGCGTTTCGGTGAACGGGCAGGTGGTCACGGAAAAGGGCGCCGCCGCCTGGCCCGGGAGCGACATTATAAAGGTGGACGGCAAGCCGGTGGTCAAGACCGCCGCCAAGACATACCTTATGATGTACAAGCCAAAGGGGATCGTCACCACCCGTTCGGACGAGATGGGGCGCAAGACGGTGATGGACCTTCTGCCCAAGGAACACCAGAGCCTTTACCCGGTGGGGAGGCTCGACCTCATGTCCGAAGGGCTTCTGCTTTTCACCAACGACGGGATTTTCGCCCAGGCAGTGATGGCGCCAAAGCACGGCGTGGAACGGATATACATGGTGAAGGCCCGGAACAAGCCGGACCAGAAGACGATGAAGAAGATGATCTCCGGGATCACTGTGGAAGGGGAGAAGCTGGCGGCGGACTCTGTGGAAGTGGAAGAAGAGGTGGGGCGCAACTGCTGGCTTAAAATCACGTTGAGCGAGGGGCGCAACCGTCACATACGAAAACTGCTGGAGACCCTCGGCCTGCCGGTGCTAAAGCTCAAAAGGGTGGCCATCGGCCAGATTAAATTGGGCGCGCTAAAGCCCGGTGAAGTGATCCATCTTCCCGTGGAGGAGGTCAACAAGCTGATGAAATCGGCCGGAATGCGGAAAAAGGGGAAGTGATGGGGAAAATCGTGGCCACCGCCCCCGCACGGGTGGACCTGGCGGGAGGGACGCTGGACATCTGGCCCCTGAACTTGTTTTTCAAGGACACCCTCACGTTGAACATGGCCATATCCATAAGCGCCCGTGCGGAAGTGACGCCGCGCAGGGACGGCAAAATTGTCCTGGTCTCCCGCGACGGTGGCAAGCGCGTGGAATTCAAGAATCTGCCGCAAATAAAACATAATCATCCGCTGGGCCTGCTTTCACGGCTTGTGGAGAAATTCATCCGCAAGGGAGGGGTGGAGGTGGTCACCATGTCAGAAGCTCCGGCGGGGGCTGGGCTGGCCGGATCGTCGGCTTTGAATATCGCGCTGTGCGGGGCGTTGTCCCGGGCGGCGGGTGATAAGACATCCAAGGCGAAACTTATAGACATAGCCAAGGACGTGGAGGCGGCGTTGCTGCACACCCCCACCGGATTGCAGGACTACGCCGCGGCGGTGTTCGGCGGTGTCAACGCTTTCAGGTTCCCCGCCGGGGGGATGCAGCGGGCCAGCCTGGATATCGCCGGCAAGGAGCTTGAGCGCCGGCTGATATTGTTTTATTCCGGCCAGTCGCGCAATTCCGGGATCAACAACTGGGAGATGTTCAAGCGGGTGATAGACAAGGACAGGCGCGCGATGAACCTTTTCGCGAAGATCGCCGGATGCGCTGTGCAGGCTTCGGAGGCGTTGGCCGATGGCGATTTTAAACGGTTTGAGAAAGCCGTCGCCAGCGAATGGAAGGCCCGGCGATCCCTCTTTCCCTCCATATCTACCGATGTGATAGACGGCGCCATACAGGCCGGTGTTAAAGCAGGCGCCCGCGCCGCCAGGATTTGCGGAGCCGGAGGTGGTGGATGTTTTTTTGTGCTGGCGGAACCAGGAAGTCGCAGGGCGGTCATCGAAGCGGTGGAAAAACTAGGGCCGCGCCACCTTCCTTTCACCCTTTCAACCAAGGGGCTGCGGGTTTATAATGCGCGGAAAGATTGATTGCGGGCGGACCGGAAAGGGGACCAGGTGAACGCACTTCGAGTGGTGAAAGAACCGATCGAACTTATCATGGGGGACATCACCGAAATCGCCGCGGACGCCATTGTCAATCCGTCCAACGCAAGCCTGGTCCTCGGCTCGGGCGTGTCCGGGGCCATAGCGGCGAAAGGGGGCCCATCCATACAAGAGCAGATGGGCAAGATCGGCGGATGCCCCGTCGGAAGCGCCGTGGTGACCGGGGCGGGAACGCTGAAGGCCAGGCACGTCATCCACGCCGTGGGGCCGCAGATGGGGGAGGGGGACGAGGACAACAAGCTGCACAACGCCACGCTCGCCTCGCTCAAAAAGGCGGAAGAATTAAAGATCGGCTCCATCGTTTTTCCCGCTATCTCGACGGGTGTTTTCGGATTCCCGGTGGAACGGTGCGCCGCGATAATGATATCCACCGCGTTGGACCATTTCGCCACCGGCTCCCCGCGCAGCCTTAACAGGGTGATTTTCTGCCTATGGGGAAAAGAGTCGTTCGAGACTTTCAACAAAGCGCTCGACTGGCTGATGCCCCAGATGTGATCTGGCGGCGCGGGCAGGTCAATAAGGTTTCCTGTCCGCCACGGGGATGAAGAAAGTCACCGCGCTCCCCTTGTTTACACCCTCGCTTTCAACGGTGATCCTGCCGCCGTGGAATTCCATTATCATCCTGCACAGCGCCAGCCCAAGCCCAAGTCCGCCTCCCATGAACGCATATTCGCCGCCGTTGAAATCAACGGGATTTCCCAGTGAATAATAGTGCTCGAAAACATGGTCGAGCTTGTCTTTGTCCATGCCTATCCCCTCGTCCTTCATCTCAAGGGCGGCGAAGCCGTCCACGATGCGCGCGGTGATATGTATGCTTTTGCCGTCGGGAGTATATTTGATGGCGTTGGAGAGCACCTGGTCAATGGCCATGCCCAGCATCTCCGGATCGCCCATTATTTCGGTGTCCAGCGGTATTCCCTTGATGTCCACGCCGATGGAAAGGTTCCTTCCGCTTTTGGCGGCGGCGGCCTTTGCGTTGTCCACGCTGGCAAGCGCCGTGAGCAGCGGATAGAACCTTATCAGCCTGCGGTCCTTGGCCTGGGCGGAGAGCTTTTGTATCAGGGTCGTGGCCGTGAGCACCCGTTCAAGCCCGTCAATCGACCTGTCGAGCAGCGAGGCCGCCTCGCCAAGCTTTTCCGCCGCCACCCCTTCACTGCGCAGGTCGCCAAGAAGTGCCCGGGCCAGCCGCAGCCCCGAGACAGGCGTGCGCAGCTCATGGGATGTGACGGTGGTGAACCTGTCCTTGGCGTTTTTAAGGGCCATTTCGGCCGTGATGTCGCGGCTGACGGCCACAAAGCTTGTGATCTTTCCCGTTTCGCCGGCCACCGGCGAGATCATCATCTCCTGATTGATCATCGCGCCGTCCTTCCTTTTGTCGGTGATAAGGCCGCTCCAGATATTCCCGCGCAGTATGGTGTCCCACATTGTCCTGTAGAATTGCTCGCCATGTTTGCCGCTTTTTAAAATGTCGGGTTTGCGGCCCAGGACTTCGTCCCGCGAATAGCCGGTCAGCTTTTCAAAGGCGGAATTCACATGGCGGATCACACCCGAAGCGCTGGTTATCATTATTGATTCGACCGCCTGCTCAAACGCCGCCATCATTTGGGACATATCCTGTTCGGCGGCTTTCCTGTCCGAAATGTCCCTCATGAATATGACGACGCTCTCCTCAAGGGTGGGCGAATAGCTTGCGGTGGCCTCCACCTCCACCGTCCCGCCCCCCTTCTTAAGGAAGCGCGTCTCAAACCTCGCGCATCCGGTCTCCATCGCCTTGCGGACATTGGCGGATGTCTGTTCGGAATCCGCGGCGTCCTGCAGGTCCGAAAGGCGCATCTGGAGTATCTCGGCATCACCGCGCCCTGTCATGCGCAGGAAGGCGCCGTTGACTTCCAGGATATCCCCGTTGCGCCCGCACAGGCAAAAGCCGTCCGTCGCCGCCTGGAGAATCTCCATGTGGCGCTCCTCGCCCAGTTCCCTGGCCAGAATCTCGGCCTTGAGCATTTCGTTGGACACTTCCAGCTGGCGGGTGCGCTCACGCACCATTTCCTCCAGCGTCCCGGCGAATTTCCTCAGCTCGTTCTCGTCGGCCTTGCGCCGGGTGATATCGTGGAATACCCCGGTTATATAAACCTCTTTTTTGTTCCTCCATGCGGCCATGGAAGCCTCGACCGGGAATTCACGCCCGTCCTTGGCGGCCGCGGTAAGTTCCACGGTGTTGCCAAGGGCAAGGGGGATCACACTTTCGCCCAGACGCTTCAAGTCGTCCAAATGCTTGTCCCGCAGATGCCCGGGCATGATGATGGACGAAGGCTGGCCGATGACCTCCCCAGCGCTGTGGCCGAACATCCTTTCGGCGCTGTCGTTCCAGAAAAGTATGGTCCCCTTGGAGTCCATCGTTATGATGGCGTCCACCGCGGTCTGGGCGAGGGCCACGAACCGGTCATGGCTGCTTTTGAGGTTATCGAGCATGCGGCTGTTGTGCAGGGCCACCGCCGCCAGTTCGCCGAAGGCGCTGGCTATGTCCGCCTCCCGTTTGGTAAATCCTCCCGGTTTGTTGGCCAGGCCCAAAATCCCCACCGTCTTGCCTTCTATGTTCAACGGCGCGAACAGCGCGTTTTCCAGGCGCACATGCCCTTGGGGCATGTACTTCATCCACTCGCTTGCCGTGAAGTCGTTCTCGAACACGGCCGAGCTGGTGGCGCAGGCCTTGCCCCGAAGCCCCCGGATGGGCATGGGAAGCGAAGTGTCCACCGTGCATTCGCGCCCGCCGGCGTCAAGGAAAAGCACTTCGTTTTCATTGCCGTTTTCGGAAAGGAGGGCGACGTAGCCGGCGGCGGCCCCTGTGAGTTTCTTGCATGAATCGAAAATGGCCCTTGCCGAGTCCTTGAAGTCGCCATATTTGAGCACAGCCCGGGAAGCTTCCAGGAAAGTCTCTGTTTCAAGCCGCATTTCCTTGATCGCGGCGTCCAGGTCCAGGGTTGTAACGCTCATACTTCCGCCCCCGGCGAATCAGGAACCACACACCATCCCTAATTTAAATATACAGCCGTGCGCCGTATATGGGGAGGTCTCGGGAAATTACGGAAGGGATGGATTTCCCTTGAACTTGCGCCATGATAGAATTGAAAAAGAAGGATGCGCCCCGCTTTTCTCAGGCGGAGCGCGCAATCAAAGGTATTCCAGTGTATTACGCCGTAGCGCTATGGCGGGCCTCAAACCGTTTTTTCTCCCTTTTGTCCGGCCACATGGCGATTATGCCGCCAATCCCCATCATCATCCCGCCAATCCACAGCCATTTGACCAGTGGATTGACATGGACCTTGAACGTGGCCGATCCGTCCTCGTTAAGGGCGGCGAAGATGATGTACAGGTCCTCCACGGTGGTGGTCATTATAGAGACCTCGGAGGTGGGTTGCGGAGTTATGTCCCCCCTTATCCCTTTCATGTAGTACATGTTCCGTTCAGGAAGGGCGTAGCCAAGCTTGGCGCCCCCCTTTTCCACCAGCACCGTGGCCACCGCTTTTTCCATAGTCTCCTTCGGCTGGGAGTAATCGTATTTGTAGTAGGTGAGGACGTAATCCTTTATCGAAATCTTGTCACCGGGCCAAAGGTTTGCCTCCTTGTCCTGGTTAAACCACGCACCGGTGAATCCCGCGAAAGCCATGATCACCCCGATGTGGATCACATATCCGCCATAGCGCCGCTTGTTGCGCAGGAAAAGGTTTATCAGGGCCACGGCCTGGTTTTCCTTTCCGCCGGCGGCGCGCGCCTGGGCGCCCTTGAATATTTCCATCATGATGGTGGCGGCCACGAAAACGCACAAGGTAAAGGCCAGCCACGGCAGGAAGTCCCGCGCGCCCAAGGCAAAGGCCGACCCCCCACCGGCCACGGTGAAGGCGAAAGGTATCATGAAGTTCTTTTTAAAATTCGCCACAGAGGCCTTGCGCCAGGCGATAAGCGGGCATATCCCCGTGAGGACGAGAAGCGCAAGCCCGATGGGGACCATCACCTGGTTGAAAAACGGCGGGCCGACGGTGATCTTCTCCCCGCGCACAAGCTCCGAGATCATCGGGAACATGGTCCCCCAGAACACGGTGAACGCCGCGCCGACAAGTATCAGGTTGTTGAACAGGAACGACGCCTCGCGGGAAAGCATGGAGTCCAGCGAGGCGGAGCTTTTAAGCAGAGGCAGCCGCGAAATAATCAGCCCCGCCGAGAATATTATCGTGGCCACCAGGAAAAATCCGAAATAGGTCCCCACCGTCGATTCGCCGAACGAGTGGACCGACGAGATGAGCCCCGACCTTGTGATAAACGTGCCGAACACCGTGAGGATGAAAGTCAGCGCGATAAGCGACATGTTCCAGGTCTTGAGCATGTCCTTTTTTTCCTGGATCATCACCGAATGCAGGAACGCCGTGCCGGTGAGCCAAGGCATGAACGAGGCGTTCTCCACCGGGTCCCACGCCCAGTACCCCCCCCATCCAAGCTCCACATAGGCCCAGTTGGCGCCCAGGATGTTGCCGAACGTCAGGAACAACCACGAGAAAATGGTCCATCGCCGTGTGGTGCGGATCCATATGTCCCCCAACTGGCCGGACATGAGCGCCGCCATGGCGAAAGCGAACGGGATCGTGAACCCGACAAAGCCTACGTAAAGCGAAGGAGGATGGAAGATCATGCCGGGATTCTGCAGCATGGGATTGAGCCCGTGCCCGTCTGGCGGGAGGACCGGCATCCTCTCGAACACAGGCGAGGCCGCGGTCATAAGCAGCCCGAAGAAAGCCATGAGCGTGCCCAGTATGAACACAACGTACGGCATCAGTTCCCTGTTCACGCCGCGGTTCTGCCAGACGACTATCACCGAAAACAGCCCCAGCATCCAGGCCCAAAGCAGGAGCGAGCCCTTCTGCCCCGCCCAGAACGCCGTGAGCCTGTAAACCGGGCCCAGGTCGCGGTTGGTGTAAGAGTACACATACTCCAGAGAGAAGTCGTTCCAATAAAGGGCGTGCAAGAGCGCCGCGCTGGTAAGCGACAGCAGCGCAAAGGCCGCCACCAGCGCAAACTCCGCGCTTTTTATCATCGGGCGCGACCCTCCCTTCGCCCCCCACAACGAGGCGGCGGCGGCGTAAACGGACACGCCAAGGGTCAGCAGAAGCGAATATTCACCCAGTTCGTTCATTTGGCAACCTTTTCATGATGCGGATACGCGGACACGCGCCGCGATTTGCCGCTATATGGACTTTTTCACTTCCTTCGCGGCGTCATACCTGGATGGGCAACTGGTAAGCAGTTTGGTGGCGATGAACTTGCCGTTGGCAAGTTTGCCTTCCACCACCACGTCAATGTTGTCCTGGAACATGTCCGGCGTCACTCCTTCATAGTACACCATGATGGACTTTTGGGACTTGTCCAGCAGGCGGAAACTCAGCTTCAGGTTGCTCACTTCCTTCCACACGCTGCCCGGGGCCACCTTGCCCTCAAGCCGCAGCCCCACCCCTTCGGCGGCGGAGCCCATCGCCATCACTTCAGACACCGTTTTGTAATAAGACCCGCTTGTCTGGACGCCGGTGTATATAAGATACCCAATGGCGGCCGCAAGGATGGCCGCTCCAACGGCGAATTTTTTCTGTGCGCTGTTCATGCCGCTCTTTTTGGGAGTGGGCGCGGACGGCGTTTTATCCGCCTCCATTCCCGAAGATTCCGGGACGATCGCTTCTGACATCTAACCTCCACCAATACTAAACTGCCTAACTTAAAATTCTATCTTTGAGTAGCCCGGCAATTCAACAAATAAATGCCTATACAATGTCCCTGCAACAAAATGGATCAATAATTGCCGGGGGCAGACTAAAGTGTTATATTTTCGGATAGATGTTAAAGTTGCTTTCGTGGTATATATTTCGTGTTTTGCAGTACTTGAGGGATCACCAGGTTGCTGCGGCAAAAGGCCGAAGTTAAATAGATGGAAATTGGCTAAATGAATCAGGAAGAGAACAAGACAAGCGTCCCTTCGGAATTCGCGGACATAGAGTCGTATCTGGACAGCCGCGCCAAGCTGGAGGCGATGTTTGAGGAGAAGTTCACCAAGACCCTCGCGGTGATGTTCACGGACATCAAGGACTCCACCTCCATCACCGAGATTGAAGGCGACCTGGCGATGCGCCAGATGATCAAGCATCATAACGACATCCTGTTTCCCCTGATAAAGAAACATGGCGGAACCTTGGTAAAGACCATCGGGGACGGGACGCTTTCTTATTTTGAAAGCACACAGGAATGCCTGCGCGCCGCCGTGGAGATACAAAAAGAGATTGATGACAGCAATCTTCATAAACAAACGAAGGTGCCGATCCTTGTGCGAATCGGTTTTCACACCGGCAAGTGCATACTTGAGAAAAACGACGTGTATGGAGACGTGGTGAACACCGCCGCCAAGGTTCAGTCAGCGGCCAATCCGGCGGAGATATACCTTTCGGAAGCGGCATATCACGCGCTGGACGACGCGTCGGAGGTATACTGCCGGTTCGCCAAGTCGGCGGAGCTTAAGGGCAAGAAGGAAAGCGTCAATATATACAAAGCGTTCTGGAATCCGCAGGAGATAGAGTCGGACAAGGTCCACAAGGCCGAGGCCGTTCCACAGGCAAAGGGGATGGCTCCGGCGATGAAGATTGCGGTCATGGTTGCGGCCCCTTTGCTGGCGGTCCTGGTTCTGGTGATTTTAAGCCGCATTCTCAGCAATACATCAGCCGAGACGGACAAACGTTCGATAACCCATTCCGTGGAACCCGCCCGCCCTTCAAAATAGCCTCCCGCAAATTTTGCTTTGCAAATCGCGTAAATTTTGTAATAATTGCTCTTTTGGATTTGGTGGTTGCCAGCATTTGGCCGGAACGCGGCCCTTTTAAGTCATTTCGGAGGATTTTGCGATGTACGCGGTTGTGAAGGCCTGTGGCAGGCAATACAAGGTGTCCGAAGGCGATGTGATCGTCGTGGACAAGATCGAAGGCGACATTGGCGCCACTGTGGAGCTGGGGCCAGTGCTGATGGCCGGTGAAGGGGAGTCCGTGAAGATCGGCGCCCCCCATGTGGACGGCAAGAAAGTGACGGCGAAGATACTGCGCCAGGCCAAGGGAACGAAGGTGACGATCATCAAGCATCGCCGCAGGAACGATTACCGGCTGAAAAAAGGCCACAGGCAGCTTGAGACCACGCTTCAGATCGTTTCGATAAACTAAAGATTCGCGGCCGCGCCGGCATATGGCCGGGCGGGATTTTGGAGGATAGATAAATGGCACATAAAAAAGGACAAGGCTCCACATCCAACGGGCGGGATTCCGCCGGGCGCCGGCTTGGCGTGAAAAGGTTCCAGGGGCAGGTGGTGCGCGCGGGGAACATCCTGGTGCGCCAGCGCGGCACGAAATTCTATCCCGGCAAGAACGCGGGGATCGGCAAAGACCACACGATTTTCGCCCTGATAGACGGCGTTGTGGCGTTTGCCCAGAAAGGCCGGGGAGGCCGCCGGTTCATTTCCATAGACCCGGTCACCGCCGCCTGATTCGTTTTTTAATTTAGAATCGAACCGCTCCGCCTTTTCAAACCGGCGGGGCGGTTTTTCTTTTTCGGGGATTTTAGACATACTGCGCCATGAACGATTTTATTGACCGCGTAAGGATAAACATAAAGGCCGGCGACGGCGGGGCGGGCTCCGCCAGTTTCCGGCGCGAAAAATTCGCCCCCATGGGAGGGCCGGACGGCGGCGACGGTGGCAATGGCGGTTCCATAATATTCGTGGCGGACCACAATCTTGGCACCCTTCTGGACTTTACTTACCATCGCCATTTTGGCGCGGAAGACGGGGAGCGTGGCGGCAAACGCCAGATGTCCGGCAAAAGCGGGGATGACCTGACGCTCAAAGTCCCGGTGGGAACGATGTTGCTCGACGCGCAGACCGGGGAGCAGATCGCCGATCTGGACCGGGACGGCAAAAGCATCGTCGCCGCCAAGGGCGGCAAGGGGGGCTGGGGGAACGTCCATTTCAAATCGTCCATAAACCAGGCGCCGCGCCGGGCAAATCCAGGCACAGACGGCGAGAAACGCATGATTGTGCTGGAACTGAAGCTGATCGCCGACGTTGGCATTTTGGGGTATCCAAACGCAGGCAAGTCCACCCTTATCTCCCGCATATCCGCCGCAAAACCGAAAATAGCGGACTATCCGTTCACCACCATCACCCCCAATTTAGGCGTGGTGGAATGGTTGGAAGGTAAAACATACGTGGTGGCGGACATACCCGGATTGATCGAAGGCGCCGCCGAAGGGCGCGGACTTGGCCATCAGTTCCTTCGCCACGTGGAACGCACAAAGCTGTTGCTGCACCTTATCGACCCTGTGGCGGTGGAGGAAGGGCGCGATCCTGTGGCCGATTTCAAGGCCATAAACGCGGAGCTTGTGAAGTATTCGCCGGACCTTGCGGTAAAATCGCAGATAGTGGCGATAAGCAAGATGGACGCTGTGACGGACAAGGCCGGGCTTAAAAAGGCGGTCAAGAAATTGTCCAAGGCAAGCGGCGGCGAAGTTTTCACGATAAGCGCCGTGAGCGGCGAGGGGATAGACGACCTTAAGAAACTTATCGGGCGGCGGCTTTTGGAGATGAAGGAGGCGCAGATCGTGGAAGATATCCAGAAAGAAGAGCAGGACGATTTTTAGTTAGCCACAACAAGAATTTTCACCACAGAGGCACAGAGGCACAGAGGCACAGAGGGAAGAATATCTTAATCTCCCCGCCTCGGTGGTTATATCATCCCCCCAAAATCCATCAAAAAACACCTTGTGTATTCGTTGTACGTTCGCTTTTACTTAGTTTGAATCTTTTTTTGTTAAATTGAGTCTATTTTAGCTTGACGAGACCCCCCTGTATCTATTATAAATTCCAAGCTCTACGCTCGATGGCGGTTCAAGCGGAACCGGCAGGAAAAAAAGAGCGTTCAAAAGCACTGTCCACATTTTCATTACAGTTTATTCGTTCGCGCCCCTGCGCGGGCGAAAGTGGCTGATAGGGGTTTCTTTAATGGAATTAAGGGTGGCGGAACTGGCATGAAGGTTTTGTTCAGTTCATGGCGCGGAGAGGTTGTTGACAATCGCGGCAAAGCGCCCGACGATTGGGCCGACGCCGCCCAGATAAAGAAGCTTCCCACCGAATTTGGCCCCGGCCGCTCCGTTTCCGCTTTCATCGGATGGGACGGGATCATCTTAGCCTCCGAGCCGTACGATATAGTGGAGATGACCGCCAATTACGCGGCGGCGCTGCAGGCTTCTTCCTGCGCCAAATGTTTCCCCTGCCGCACCGGCACCAAGGTGATGGAAGACCTTTTGGCCGGCATCGTGGCGGGGAAAGGGGCCGAGGGGGACATCGCCCGGTTAAAAGATCTTTGCGCCACCATATCGCCCAATTCAAAGTGCGGCATCGGCCAGCTTGGCCCCATCGCCATAGAGCACGCCATCACGAATTTCCGGGATGATTTCCTGGCATATATCAAAGGCGGGAAAAAATCGGCCGGGCTGTACTATCCATACAAAATGACGGCGCCCTGCACGGCGGCCTGCCCCACGGGGATGGACATTCCCAGGTATATCGAATACATAAAAGACGGCGATTTCGCCGGGTCGCTTGCCACCATCCGGGAAGCGTGCCCCATGGCGGCGTCTTTGGGCCGGGCGTGTTTCCATCCGTGCGAGAACAACTGCCGCCGGGCCAACGTGGAAGCGCCGCTGGCCATATGCAAGCTTAAGCGCTCCGCCTGGGATTTTGAGTACCTGCACGCCGTCGAAAAACCATCCAATCCGAACATGAACACGCGGGATGAAAAGATCGCCGTGATCGGCGGCGGCATCGCCGGTGTGTCGGCCGCGTACTACCTGGCCCTCAAGGGATACCGGGTGACCATATTTGAAAAGCTGGACAATTTTGGGGGCGCGGCGTACACAGGCATACCGCATTACCGCATACCCAAAGACGTGCAGCGCGACGAGATCGCATATCTTGCCACCCTGGGGGTGGAGCTGAAGACAGGCGTCTGTTTCGGCAGGGACGAAACGTTCAAGAGCCTGCGCGAGAAGGGCTTTAAGGCTGTGTTCCTGGCCACCGGGGCGGACCTTTCAAAGAAGATGGGCGCCGAAGGTGAGGACGCGGGATACGAGGGATACTATCCCGGCATCAGCATCCTCAAGCAGGTTGTGATGAAGACCAGCCCGGAGGTGAAAGAGAAAACGCCGGTGGCGGACATCCCCAAATACAAACATGTGATGGTGGTCGGCGGCGGAAACACAGCCATGGACTGCGCCCGCACGTTCCGCAGGCTCGGCTCGAAGGTGACCATCGTTTATCGCCGCACGGAGAAAGAGTTGCCGGCGGATCCGCACGAGATTCACGAGTCCAAGGACGAGGGTGTCGAGTACGCGTTCCTGGAGGCGCCCACCCGGATCATCGCGGAGAACGGCAAAGTGACCGGGCTTGAGTGCCAGACGATGGAACTGGGAGAGCCGGACGCTTCGGGCCGCCGCAGGCCTGTGCCCAAGAAAGGGTCGGAGCATATCATCGCGGGTGATTGCGTGATCTCCGCCATCGGGCAGGATTGCGACATCTTCTACCTGAAGGAAGACGCCAACATCAAGATAAGCAAGTGGGACAACCCCGTTGCCGACAACGACACGATGCAGACAGACGTTCCCGGCGTGTTCGCCGGGGGGGACTGCATGATCGGCCCGATGACCCTTGTGGTGGCGGCCGGGCATGGACGGCGCGCGGCGCAGAGCATAGACCAGTTCCTGCGCGGCGGGAAGCCGTCCATCAACGACACCCAGAGGATGGAGAACCTTATCGCCGCCATCGGCGCGTACAACAAGAAAGAAGAGATAGCCAATCCGAAAGGATGGGACAGGCAGGTGATGCCATACTGCGACAGGGACGGGAAATTGCACGCCTTCACCGAGGTGGAGCTTGGATACACCCAGGAGCAGGCGATGGAAGAGGCGGCCCGCTGCATGCGCTGTTACATCGTTGGGATGGCCGCCGTCACGGGAGGAGGGGCGAAATGAGCGATCATGCAGTGAAAGCCGCTCCGGCCACGATTGAATTGACCATAGACGGAAAGCTTGTCACCGTCCCGCGCGGGACGACCATATTGAACGCGGCGCGCCAGAACGGCGTGTACATACCCACGCTTTGCTATGTTGAAAAGCTCAACCCCATCGGCTCTTGCAGGCTTTGCTCGGTGGAGGTGGAGGGTTCCAAAGGCCCCATAATGTCGTGTGTCACCCCGGTGACCTCCGGGATGAAAGTGACCACCCAGAGCGAGGCTCTGGCGGCCCACCGGCAAAAGATGATGCGGTTTATATTGACCAACCACCCGCTGGACTGCCCTGTGTGCGAGCGGAGCGGAGAATGCTCGCTTCAGAACCGGACGTTCGAGCTGGACGTCGTCGGCCATGATTACAGGACGGATGGACACAAAAAGACTCCGGTGGCCAACTGGAAGGCGTTGCGTTACGACCGCAACCTTTGCATTTTCTGCGAACGGTGCGTGAAGATATGCAGGGAAGTGCAGGGGATCGCGGCGCTTTCGATAGACGGATGGGGATATAAGGCGAGGATCAAGCCGAACGCGGGGGAGACGCTGGACTGCGATTTCTGCGGCCAGTGCCTGTCCGTATGCCCGGTGGGCGCCATATCAAGCTCGATCATATTCAACGGGCGCTCATGGGAGATGGACAAGACCCAGACCGTGTGCCCGTATTGCGCCGTGGGATGCTCGTTCCACGCCAACACGAGGAAAGGCTCGCTTGTCCGTATCACAAGCGACGACACCATCGGGGTGAACAACGGCAACCTATGCGCCCGCGGCAGGTTCGGTTTCGAGGCGCACCAGGGCGAGAACAGGGTGAAGACCCCCCTTGTCCGCAAGGGCGGGCGGCTGGAACCGGCCACGTGGGAAGAGGCCATCGCGCTTGCCGCGTCAAAACTGAAACAGATACATGCCGCAAGCGGGCCCGGCTCCATCGCAGTGATCGGCGGCGAGGGGCTTTATAACGAGGACGCATACGTATTGCAGAAGGTCTTCCGCGCCGGGCTTGGCGTGTGGAGGATAGACAATCCCGCCAACATGAGAAATCCGGAGCTTAACAGCGGGATTTGCGACACGTTCGGCGGCGCGGCCCCCATCGTTGAATATTCCGAAATCAGGAAGGCCGATTCGTTCTTCTTCTTCGGCGCCGACGCGGAGAAAGAGAATCCGGTGATAGCCAACATGGTGCGCATGAAGGTGCGTGACCATGGCGCGCCGATGTTCGCGGCGAACACAAGGAACATCGGATTCGCCCCGGCGTTCGACAGGAAAGTGATATTCGCCCCCGGCTCCGAGGCCGCGCTGGTGGCGGGGATTATCCGGGCCATGCTCGACACCAACATAAAAGATAACCGCGCCGCAAAAGCCGCAGGCGCAAATCCTCTGCTCGGCAAGAGCGCGCAAAGCGTGAGCGTGGAGGATGCGGCGAAAGTTTCGGGAGTGAGCGCCGGGGAGATCAGGGCGCTGGCCGCGGCGTTTTTAAAGAACGGCGCCCCGCTTGTGGTGATGGGGAGCGGCGTTTACACCCATCCAAAAGGGGCGCAGATCGCCAAGGGGCTTATAAACCTGGCCACGCTGCTCGGCGGGAAGGCGATGCTGTACAGGGAAAGCGCCAACAGCCAGGGGGTGAACGGCATGGGGATTTCCCCGTCGCATCTGCCCGGTTACATGAAGGCTGGCGACGAGAAGGCGGCCGCGCACTATTCACAGAAATGGGGGAAGAAAATATCCCCGGCATCCGGTGACGGGCTCGGGATTTTCGACGGCCTGGCGCAAAAGAAGATTAAGGCGGTTGTGATTGCCGGGGCAGACCCGGTGACGCACTCGGAGGGGGGCGGTTCTATCGCGCAAGCGCTGGCTGGCGCGGAGTTCACCGTGGTCACCACGCAGTTCCTCACGGAGACGGCCCTGCTGGCCAACGTTGTGTTCCCGTCGTCCACTTCGATGGAGCGGGACGGCGCATGCGTAAACAACGAAGGGCGGACGCAAAGCATAAAGAAAGTGATCGAGCCCGCCGGGCAGTCCAGGCCTGATTGGGAGATTTTCGCGGCGCTCGGATCCGCGCTTGGGTTGAACCTTGCGTACACCGCCGCGGCGGACGTGGCCGCCGAGATAGCGGCGGACGTTCCGGCCAATGCGGCTTTAAGCGGGGATGGCGGGGCATTCGAGTTTGACACGGCGGCGCAGCTTCCGGCCCGCGGTGGAGATTATCCGATGATGCTGGTGACCGGCTCGTCGCTTTTCCATCATGGGACGATGAGCAGGCAATGCCCGGCGCTAAACTCGCTGGATTCGGCGGCGGAGCTGGAGATCTGCGCGGCGGACGCGGAAAAACTTGGTTTCAAGGACGGGGACGGAGTTCTGGTGGAGTCGAAGGAAGGCTCGATAAAGCTTAAAGCGGCTGTCACTGCCAAGTCCCCCTCCGGGGTTGTGTTCGTGGCGAAGAATTTTGAGAACGCGCCGGCGCTCCATCTTTTTGCGGGGGGGCAGGCGGCCGTGGCGGTGAAGATCAGCAAACTGGCTTGACGGGCATTAGGATTTGACTTTGATGGAATCGAAAGATAAACTTGGCGCGCCTCTGAGGTGTGGAAACCTCCGCGCCGATTTTCAAAATGAACCGCTCAATTTTGGGAGCGCCTGACAGGTGAACCAGTATATACCCGTGCTTTTGGTGTTCGCCGTTTCCGCCGGGATAGCAGCGGCGGTGCTGGCGATATCCGAGGGGCTTGGCCCCAAGGAAGTGTTCCGGGAGAAGATGGAGCCGTTCGAGTGCGGCGAGAACGCCATAATGTCGCCGAAACTGCGGTTTTCGGTGAGGTTTTACCTGATAGCGCTTCTATTTATTGTGTTCGATATAGAAGCGGTGTTCATGTTCCCCTGGGCGGTGATATTCCAGCCGCTGGGGATGTTCGGCTTCGTGGAGATGACGGTGTTCATCGTTATCCTGGCCATCGGGCTTGTGTATGTGTGGAAAAAGGGAGCCTTGGAATGGGAATGACGGAAAGCGAAAAGGCGGACGTCGCGGCGCTGGGCGACAGCGTGATAATCACCCAGTTGGACAAGATCATCGGCTGGGGCCGCAAATACAGCTTTTTCCTGTACCCGTTCGTGACGGCCTGCTGCGGCATGGAGTTCATGTCGGTGGCGGGGCCCAGGTACGATCTGGACAGGTTCGGCGCGGCCCTTCCCCGGTTCTCCCCTAGGCAGGCGGACCTTTTGATGGTGGTGGGAACGATAAGCCACAGGCAGGCGCCGATATTGGTGAAGGTCTATAACCAGATGACCGAGCCCAAATGGGTGTTCGCTTTCGGTACCTGCACCGTATCCGGCGGGATGTATGACAACTACGCCACAGTGCAGGGGATAGACACGCTGATCCCGGTGGACGTATATGTCCCCGGCTGCCCGCCGAGGCCGGAGATGGTGATAGACGGGCTTATAAAGCTTCAGCAGAAGGTGGTGGCCGAGCCGCACCAGATGGCGTACAAGAAGGGGATCGCCCCGGTGGGCGAGGCGGACGACAGGATCGTCACGGGGCGGAAGGCTTAATTAAAGATGAGCGGCGCTGTGGAAACGGAAGATTCGGCGGTGATGGCGGCGGTGAAGGCGAAGTTCGCCGGATCGCGGACGCTGATCCACACCCATTGCCAGAAGGGGGACGACACGATAGTCGTGCGCGCCGATGACATACTAGACGTGATGGAATTCCTGCGCAACGGCGCGGGGCTTTCGTTCGACATGATTCTCGACGTGACGGCTGTGGACTATTTGAACGACATGGGGATATGGCCGTACATGGCGGAACTCGGGGCCCGGTTCGAGGTGGTGTACCACCTGTATTCGGTGGACAAAAACCATCGGATAAGGGTGAAGTCTCCGCTGCCCGCGGACAAGCCGCACATCAACTCGGTCACCTCCATATGGCCCGGGGCGGACTGGTTTGAGCGGGAGGCGTGGGACCTTTACGGTGTGGTGTTCAGGGGCCATCCGAATTTGAAGAGGATATTGCTGTACGAAGCTTTCGTGGGGCATCCGTTGCGCAAAGATTATCCGAAAACCAAGCGCCAGCCTTTGATCGGGCCGGTGAATTAACAGACAGATATCAAGATGACCGAAACGAACAGGGATTACGACTTCCACCGGGAGCACCACACGGAGCTTCTGACGGTGAACATGGGCCCGTCGCACCCGGCGACCCACGGCACCGTGAAGTTCCTGCTCACGCTCGATGGCGAGACGATAGAGAACATTGACGTGGAGGTGGGCTACCTGCACAGGGGTTTCGAGAAGGAGTGCGAGGCCACCACGTGGAACGGCGTTTTCCCGTACACCGACAGGCTGGACTACACCGCCAGCGTGCTCAACAACGTGGGCTACGCCATGGCCGTGGAGAAGCTGGCCGGGATAACCATTCCGGAGCGGTGCCAGTACATCCGGGTGATCGTAAGCGAGATGGCGCGCATGTCCGCCCATTACACGACGACGGCGGCCGGGGCTCTCGAGCTTGGCGCGCTGACCGCGTTCATATATTTCGTCGAGGCGCGGGAACTTCTGTGGGACATGCTAGAGTCCGTTTGCGGCGCCAGGCTGACCCACAATTACGTGCGGATCGGCGGGGTGATAAGCGACCTTCCGGCGGACTTCAAACAAAACATAAAGACCGTGTTCGCCACCAACAGGAAACTGTGGGTGGACTTTGACAAACTGCTCTCCAAGAACCGGATATTCATAGACCGCATGCGGGACGTGGGCGGCATAAGCCGTGAGGACGCCATCGCCTGGGGATTCACCGGGCCGTGCCTGCGGGCGGCCGGCGTGCCGTATGACGTGCGCCGGGCCAACCCGTACCTTGTTTACGACCGGGTGGACTTCGCCATTCCGGTGGGGGAGACGGGGGACAATTACGACAGGTTCCAGGTGCGCATGGAGGAACTGGAGCAGTCCATGCGGATCATAGAGCAGTGCCTGGAGCAGATGCCCGAAGGGCCTGTGAACATAAACAACCCGGATTTCAGGCAGGCCTCCAAGGACGACATATTCACGAAAATGGAGCCCCTTATCTTCCAGTTCAAGACCGTGGTGGAGGGGCATAAGATACCCAGGGGCGAAGCGTACGCCGCCGTTGAAGGGGCCAACGGGGAACTGGGCTATTACGTTGTCTCCAACGGCGGTGGGCATCCTGTGAAGATGCGCGTCCGCCCCCCCTGTTTCCAGCTTACGTCGGCGCTGCCGCTTCTTATCAAGGGGCGGATGATAGCCGACCTTATACCGACGTTCGACATGATCAACCTTATCGGCGGGGAGTGTGACAGGTGAGCGAAGCCCTGATTCCCGACCTGATAGAGACGGCGTTCAAGATAGCCTTCGTGTTCGGGCTGAACATGGGCTTTTTCGCCCCTATGCTAGGCTGGGTGGAGCGCAAGCAGTCCGCCGTGATGCAGGACCGTATCGGGGCCAACCGGGCGGACATACTCGGCTTCACAGTGATAGGGCTGTTCCACAGCATGGCCGACGCGCTAAAGCTTATATTCAAGGAAGATTTCATCCCGCGCGGAGCCGACAGGGTGATGCATACCCTGGCCCCGGCCATCGCGCTGATCCCGGCGTTGTCCGCCTTCGCGGTGATCCCGTTCGGCGGCAAGTACAACCTGTGGGGCCACCCGGTGAACCTTGTGATAGCGGACCTGGACGTGGGGGTGCTTTACGTTTTCGCCATAGCGTCGCTGGCCACATACGGTGTGGTGCTGGCCGGATGGGCGTCCAACAACAACTGGTCGTTCATCGGCGGGCTTCGCGCCGCCGCGCAGATGTTTTCGTACGAAGTGGCGATGGGGCTGACCATCATGGGCCTTGTGATGTACTACCAGAGCCTGTCGCTTGTGACCATTGTGGCCAAACAGGAGAGCTTCTGGAGCTGGGGGATAATCTGGCACTGGCCCGCGTTCATACTTTATTTCACATGCGCCATCGCGGAGAACAAGAGGACTCCTTTTGACATACCGGAGGCGGAGAGCGAACTCGTGGCCGGATACTTCACGGAGTATTCGGGGATGAAGTTCATCATGTTCTGGATGGCGGAGTTCGTGGAGATCGTCACCATCGGCGCGCTTTGCGTGGTGTTGTTCCTGGGCGGGCATCACCTGCCGGGGATCACCGACAGGACGCTTATCGAGCTTTTCGGCGGGGCGGGGTCCACCACGGCGAACCTTATCGCGATGTTCGTGGGGATCGGGGTCTTTATAGTGAAGCTGGTGATCCTGATATTCGTGCAGATGACGGTCCGGTGGACGCTTCCCCGGTTCCGTTATGACCAGGTGATGAAGCTCGGGTGGAAGATGATCCTTCCGCTTTCCCTTATATGGATATTTGTGATGGGCGCGGGAATCCTTTCCGGGATAGTGCCCAAGCCGTAGAGGTGATGAAATAGATGGCGATCACGATAAAGAAGACGCGGCGGGAAGTGACGCTCTCCCTTTGGGAGAAGTCATACCTGCCGGAGGTGCTGCGCGGGATGTACATAACGCTGCGCCACTTCGCACGGAATTTCGGCGGGCTGATAAACGAGTTTGTTTTGGGCGGCGGCCGGGGCGAGCGGAAGATAATGACGGTGTATTACCCGGAGGAGACGTTGATCCCTCCGCCCGCGTTCCGCGGCAGGCCGGTGCTTGTGCGCGGGTCCAACGGGCTGGAAAAATGCGTTGCCTGCGGGCTGTGCGAGGCCGTATGCCCTCCACACTGCATCAGCATAATAGGCGGGGAGCGGGACAACGGCGACAGGTACCCCGTGTCTTACACCCTGGACGGGGCGCGGTGCATCTTCTGCGGCAGGTGCGAGGAAGTGTGCCCCAAAGAGGCCATCGTGATGAGCGACAGCTGGCGGGAGCTTTGCGAGTATGACCGGAGCAGGATGCTTTATACGAAAGAGGACCTGCTTGTCCCGGAGAGCGATTTGAAGAAGCGGCTTGACCTGATACGGAGCAGATATTATTCCGCCGCGCAATACGAGACTATTGGAAGATAGACGATGGAACTATTAGCGTTCAACATGTTTGCGGCGGTGGCGGTGGCGTGCTCGCTGTTCATGATCGTGTCCAAAAAGCCGGTCAATTCGGCGATGAACCTGATCGCGGTGATGTTCGCCCTTGCCGGGCTTTTCGCGATGCAGGAAGCGCATCTTATCGCCGCCCTGCAGGTGCTGGTGTACGCCGGGGCCATCATGGTGCTGTTCCTGTTCGTGATAATGATGCTCAACCTCAGGGAGAAAGTAGGGATGGAGACGCGCCGCCAGCCTTTCGCGCAGCTTCTGGCCGTGATCGTGCTCGGCGGGCTGTTCACTCCGATGGTGGCCCTTTACGACCCTTCGGCGGTGAAAGTGAAAATCATAAACCAGACGTTCGGCTCCACGGCGGGGGTCGGGCGGCTTTTGTTCACAGATTACCTGCTCCCATTCGAAATAGCGTCCGTGCTTCTGCTGGCGGCGCTGGTGGGGGCGGTGGTGCTCACAAAAACGAGGCTGCGGTAGGCAGATGATAACAGTAAACCATTACCTCGCGCTGTCCGCGGTATTGTTCAGCATTGGCGTTGTCGGTGTGCTAACACGGCGCAACATCATCGTGATAATGATGTCCATCGAGCTTATGTTGAACGCGGGCAACCTTCTTTTTGTCACTTTCGCCCGGCACATGGGGGACATGGGCGGGCATGTTTTCGTTTTCATGGTGATGGCGGTGGCGGCGGCGGAGGCCGCAGTCGGGCTGGCCATCGCCCTGGCGTTGTTCAAGAACCGCGCCACCGTGGACATTGACGAAATGAACATCCTCAAGGGGTAACCGGAAATATGTGGGGTCTTGAGCACATCTGGTGGGTTCCGGCGCTGCCGCTCATAGGGGCGACGCTAAACGGCCTGTTGGGTTTCCGTGTCTCCAAGAAGATGGTGGGCGTTTTCGCCGTAGGCTCCACGGGGCTTTCGTTCCTGGTGGCCGCCATGGCGTTTTTCAACCTTCTTTCGCTTCCGGCGGAGGAAAGGCTTTACGAAAGCGTCATTTTCAAATGGATAGAGGCCGGGTCTTTCACCGCGGAGGCGGGGATACAGATAGATCCGCTTTCCGCGATATTCCTGATGGTGGTGACGGGGGTGGGATTCCTCATCCATGTATATTCCATCGGCTACATGGGGCACGAGGCGGGGTATCCCAGGTATTTTGCGTACCTGAACCTGTTCATGTTCTCCATGCTGATGCTTGTGCTGGGGAACAATTTCCTTTTGATGTTCATCGGCTGGGAAGGGGTTGGGCTTTGCTCGTACCTGCTGATCGGCTATTACTACGAAAAACAGTCCGCCTCCGACGCCGGGAAAAAGGCGTTCGTGATGAACCGGATAGGGGACTTCGGTTTCCTTCTGGCGATCATGTGGATATTCTGGACTTTCGGCTCCATTGATTACACCACGGTGTTCCCGGCGGCGCATGAGAAGCTGATGCTCGGCGGCATGGCGGTGACGGGGATAACGCTTCTTCTGTTCCTTGGCGCCACCGGCAAGTCCGCCCAGATACCGCTATACACCTGGCTGCCGGACGCGATGGAAGGCCCCACGCCGGTGTCGGCCCTCATACACGCGGCGACGATGGTGACGGCGGGAGTGTACATGGTGGCAAGGTGCAACGCCCTTTTCAACCTGGCGCCCACGACCATGATGGTGGTGGCGCTCATCGGCGCGGCGACGGCCATTTTCGCCGCCACAATGGGTCTTTATCAGAACGACATCAAGCGCGTGCTGGCCTATTCCACCGTGTCGCAGCTAGGCTACATGTTCCTGGCGTGCGGGGTGGGCGCGTATGTGGCGGCGGTTTTCCACGTGATGACCCACGCGTTTTTCAAGGCCTGCCTCTTCCTTGGATCCGGCTCGGTGATTCACGGCATGTCCGGCGAACAGGACATGAGGGAGATGGGGGGGCTCGGTAAAAAGATGCCCCAGACGCATCTGACGTTCCTGATATCCACCCTCGCCATCGCGGGCATCCCGCCGCTGGCCGGGTTCTTCTCCAAAGATGAAATACTGCTTTCCGCGTTCCTCGGCCACACACCGGGTCATCTGGTATTTTGGGGATTGGCGACAATCGCCGCCGGCGTGACGGCCTTTTATATGTTCCGGCTTTATTTCATGACATTCACCGGCGAGCTTCGCGCCCATGACCATCATGTGCGCGACCATGTGCATGAATCGCCCTCCGTGATGACCATGCCGCTTATGATCCTGGCCGGCCTTGCGGCGGTGGGGGGATTTGTGGGCCTGCCGATAATCGAGGGGGGCCACGCGTTAAGGGAGTTCCTCGCCCCGGTCTTCCATGTCCACGGCGCGCCGGAGCATCCGCACGCGGACCTGGGCATGGAGCTCGGGCTGATGGGTGTGTCCGTCGCGATGGCTGTCATCGGCATATTCACCGCGCGGTACTTCTACTTCACCAATCCGGCGGCCGCAAAAGAACTCGCGGAAAAAGAGGGGGTGACCAAGACCATATACACCCTCATGCAGAACAAATACTATGTGGACGAAATATACGACGCGCTGTTCGTAAAGCCCATCGTGGCCTTCTCGGACAAGGCGCTGTGGAAGATATTCGACGTGAAGATAGTGGACGGATTCGTCAACGCCATGGCCGACCTGTTCATGGGGCTCGGCGCGGCGTTCCGCACGATGCACACGGGGCTCACCCGCAACTACGCCTTGGCGATGGTGTTCGGAGGTGTGTTCCTTGTGGGCTTCTGGCTGGTTTCGATGGGTGGAAGATAAGGTTTAACGGGGATTTGACGTGATGGAGTCTTTGCCGGTCCTTTCGTTGGTGACATTCATCCCGCTTGCCGGGCTGCTTGTCATCCTGCTGATTGACAAGGAGAACGTGACACTCATCCGTGGTGTGGCATTTGCCGCCACGCTTGTGGACTTTTTCGTTTCCATCCCGCTGTTCACCCGGTTTGAGAACACGCACCTGATGCAGTTTGTGGAGAAGAAGGACTGGCTGCCGCAGTTCGGCGTGAGCTATTACATGGGGATAGACGGCATATCCATGTTCCTGATCCTGCTGACCACCCTGACCACCGCCATATGCGTCCTTTCGACGTGGACGGCGGTGGAGAAGCATGTAAAAGAGTTCATGATGATGATCCTCATGCTGGAAACGGGGATGATCGGGGTCTTCTGCGCTCTGGACTTCTTCCTGTTCTACGTGTTCTGGGAGCTTATGCTCATCCCGATGTACTTCATCATCGGAGTTTGGGGCGGCCAGCGGCGGATATACGCGGCGGTGAAGTTCTTCATATACACGATGGTCGGCTCGGTGCTCATGCTCCTTGCGATCATGTGGCTGTACTTGCACCACCATGAGGTCAAGGGCTTCTATACGATGGACATCCTGGCCTACCAGGGGCTGGAGATCGGGCTGACGGCGCAGGTGGTCCTGTTCCTGGCGTTCTTCCTGGCGTTCGCCATCAAGGTGCCGATGTTCCCGTTCCATACATGGTTGCCGGACGCCCACGTGGAGGCGCCGACAGCCGGATCTGTGATACTGGCCGGCATACTTCTGAAAATGGGAACGTACGGGTTCCTGCGGTTCTCCCTGCCGATATTCCCGGAGGCCACCATATGGGCTGTTGACTGGGTAAGCTGGCTTGCCCTCATCGGCATAGTTTACGGGGCGCTTGTGGCCATGGTGCAGGAGGACGTGAAGAAGCTTGTGGCGTACTCGTCCGTAAGCCACCTGGGCTTTGTGATGCTGGGGATTTTCGCGCTTAACGTGCAGGCGATAGAAGGCGGCCTTCTGCAGATGCTAAACCACGGCGTCTCCACCGGCGCGCTCTTCCTTGCGGTGGGGGTGCTTTACGAGCGGCGCCACACCAGGCTGATTTCCGAGTATGGCGGCGTCACCAGCAAGATGCCTGTGTTCGCGGTGGTGTTCATGATTGTCACGTTGTCGTCCATAGGGTTGCCGGGGCTCAACGGTTTCGTGGGCGAGTTCCTGGTGCTTATGGGGACGTGGAAGGCCAATCCGCTTTTCGCGGCGATAGCCACTTCCGGGGTCATCTGGGGGGCGGTGTACATGTTGTGGATGTTCCAGCGGGTGATGTTCGGCAAGGTGACAAATCCGAAAAATGAAAAACTTAAGGACCTGAACCTGCGTGAGATTGTTTATTTCGCGCCTTTCATAGTTCTTATATTCGTCATGGGCGTGTTCCCTACGCCGTTTATAAAAAAGATGGAGCCTTCCGTGGTGCATCTGGTCAATCAGGTGAAGGCACATCAGGGGAGCCCGTCCGGGCTCGCCCAGACGCCGGCCGGAATGCCGGTTCCGGCGCAAAGCCACGGCCATGGGCATGGGGCGATCGGCTCCACCGGGTCGGATGGATAGAAAGAGGGCCTAACAATGAATAAACCGATGAGGCGGCAATGAGCCCGATACACATACCAGCCATCCAGCTTTCGGCGATAGCGCCGGAGATAATCCTTACATGCACGGCGGCGCTATTGCTGATGATGGAAGTGTTCGCCGAGAAGAAGGGAAAAGACCACTTGGGCTATGTGGCCCTGGCCGGTGTGGCGCTGGCCGGCTATGCCACCATTGGCCTTCACGGCCCCGCGCATCCCGCTTTTTCCGGCCTGTATGTGGTGGACAACTTTTCCACTTTCTTTAAAGTGGTGTTCCTGATAGGGACGGGGCTTTCCATCCTGCTGTCCGTCAAGTACATCAAGGATGAGGGGATAGACAGCGGCGAGTATTACGCCATGCTCCTTTTCGCCACGGTTGGCATGTTCACGCTGGCCTCGGCGGCCAACCTTATAACGGTCTTCATGGGGGTGGAGGTCCTTTCAATATCCCTATATGTGCTGGCGGGATACACCCGGGCGAGGGAAACTTCCAACGAAGCGTCCATCAAATATTTCATCCTCGGCGCGTTGTCGTCCGGATTCCTGCTATACGGCATCGCGCTGGTCTACGGCGCCACCGGGACGACAGGGCTGCACGCCATCGGTGATGCGGTGCGAGCCGGTGTCGGGAACAAAATGACCCTTACCGTGGGCGCCGCCCTAATAACCCTGGGCTTTTGCTTCAAGGTTGCGGCCGCTCCGTTCCATATGTGGACGCCGGACGTTTACCAGGGGGCTCCTTCGCCGGTGACGGCGTTCATGTCCGCCGGGCCCAAAGCGGCGGCTTTCGCGGCGTTCCTGCGGGTGTTCGCGGAGGCGTTCCCGGGGCTTAAAGGGGAGTGGTGGGAGATCATCTGGATTCTCGCCGCCGTCACAATGACGCTTGGTAACGTTGTCGCGCTCCAGCAGAACAACGTGAAAAGGATGCTGGCCTACTCGTCCATATCCCACGCAGGATACGTGCTTGTGGGCTTTGCGGCGGGAAGCCCGGCGGCTTCTTCGTCCATATTGTTCTACATGCTCGCCTACACGTTCATGAACATAGCCGCCTTCGCCATAGTTACCGGGATCGGCGGCAAGGGGGAGGAAAAAGTCTATTTTCAGGACTATACAGGGCTTGGATATTCCAGGCCTGCCGTGGGTCTGGCCTTGTCCGTGGCGCTTTTCTCCCTGGCCGGGATACCCCCCACAGCCGGGTTCGCCGGGAAATTCTACGTTTTCCTTTCGGCCATCGACGAGGGTTTCATCTGGCTCGCGGTGATCGGCGTGCTCAACTCCGTCGTGTCGGTGTTCTACTATCTGCGGCTGACGGTGTACATGTACATGCGCGAGGAAGGCAAGGCCGAGGCCACCCCCGCGTTCGCCCCATCGCTTGTGGTGGCAACGGCGGTGGCGGTCACAGGCGCGCTATGGCTTGGCATCGCTCCGGGGCCATACATCGAGATGGCCAAGGCCGCCTTTTTAACCTTCCAATAAGCGGCGAGCCGGTTTTCCTCCTGTTCCGTCCGGAAAATATAATCCAGCTGTCCGTCTAACTTGCTTTAACGGCGGCCGCGGGGAAATATATAGCGGCGCAACCATAAGCGTTAAGGTAGAATAGCGCAATGCCCGCAAGGGGCGTGTGTTAATTATTAACAGCAAGTTACAGAGGTTTATGGCGATTTTTAAAAGCGCGCTCACGGCCCCGTTGGCACTCGCGATAATCATTTCAGCCTCGTTTCTTGCATCCTGCGAACCTGTTAAAGAAAACGTTGTGGTGGACAACGGGACATATGGCTATTCTTCCGTCACCACGGTTTCACTCCCCCCTGGTGTGGTCAAGCAATCTGTGACCATTCCCGGTGTGGAGACAGGCAGCACTGTCAGCGAAGTGATCTTCGAATCCTCTGGCCAGTTTTACGTGGATGGAGCCAGAAGCTCGGGCGCCACATATTTTGACTGGGACTATTCGGCAAATTCGGTGTCCGGCTCATACCCGGACTACTACAGCTTATTGTGGTCGTCCACCGGGACGACAATGTCTTTCATGGCTCCGGTCAGCCACACCTTATCGGACAGTTACCCATCAGGCGACTACGAGTTCTTTTTGACCAATCCCAACAGTTTCCCGATAGATATCGCCGTTTACAGGGCTTTCAAGAGGGAATCGGACTTTGCCAGCGGGTCGCTTAGTCTAAACTTTTTCGTCTACACAGTTGGAGGGGCGGCAAACAGCGTGATCCCCTCCGAAACGGACATCGGCTTGATAAAGAGTTTCATGAACTCGGTCCTTGCCCAGTCCGGCGTCACCATCGGCGCGATAAATGTGGAGTTCCGCGACGATCCTACGGCGTTGAGCTTGGCGAGCGACATGTCCGGATTGAGTTCTTTCCTTTACCAGGCTTCTTTGGCGACCGCAGGGAGGTCCGACACCGGGATAAACTGCTTCCTGTTGCCCAGCTTGCCCGAAGGGCTTGTGGGCATGGACGGGGCGATTCCCGGCCCTGGATTCCTTCATGGGACCGGTGCGTCCGGCCTTGTGGCGCTGGCCGGTTCGCTGGGGTACGTTTTTCCGGGATACACAGATCATGAAAGCGACCAGATATATCTGGCCCTCACCCTCGCCCACGAGATAGGGCACTATCTCGGGCTGTATCATCCTTCGGAAAGCGACGGAGGCGCCTATGACCCTCTTTCCGACACGCCCGAGTGCGGACCTGATAATGACACGGACGGTGATGGCATTGTCTCCGGGCCGGAGTGCCGCGGCAAGGGGACCGAGTACCTGATGTTCTGGACGGACGACAGCGAATATCTGTCGTCGGGCAATTTCCAGACATTGATTTCGCCCCAGCAAGGGCAGGTGATAAACACGCATCCATCCATATTGTGAACAGGAGAATGTCCATATGAAGAATATATTCACAGCCGCGCTGGCCGCGTTCGTCCTGGCCTTCGCGCATGTTTCTTTCGCCGGTGGGGCCGTTGTCCCGTACGAAAACATGGTGTCCGTCCTGTCCGGTCATCACGGCGCTCCGGGCGATGAGTATTGGAGCAAGCTGGACGCGGACCATACCCGGGAGGTTCTTCTCAAGATATCAGGGGATGAGAAAGTTCATACCATAGTGCGGGCGAGGGCCGTGCTGGCGTTGGCGCATTTCCGGACAGAGCAGACCGCCGCCGTCATCACCCAGAAAGCCAAGAGCGACTCTCTGCCGTACCTGCGGTCGGCCGCGTTCGAATCACTGGCGAAAAGCGAAGGGGAAAACGCATTGAAGGCGCTGTCGGACGGGCTTAAGGACAGCGATGTGATGGTCCGGATTTCCGTGGCAAGGTCCATCGGCAAAATCGGCGGGGCTGAGGCGAAAAAGACTCTCAAGGGAAGCCTTGGGTCCGAGAAAGACTCCACAGCAAAGTCCGTCATGGAAAAGACTGTCGAGCAAATGCGCTGACGCCGCCACCGGAAAATAAACGGCGGGGCGGCCCAAATCTCCCCGCCGAATTCCAGCGCTCCAGCCAACTTAACCCGTTATAATTGAATCAAGGAAACAATCCCGCCCGGAATTTGCGCGGAGGAGCCTTATCAGGTATGGACGCGATCTTGCTTTGTGGAGACAGGGGAGCCTCGCGCCACGTAAAAGGCGTCAATAAGGCCCTCCTGCCGGTCAAGGGGGCGCCGCTGTTCACCCATGTCCTGCGCGCCCTCGAAGGAGCCGCCCGGATAGAAAGAGTGTTCATAGTCGGCGACAAAAAGAAGCTGGACTCAGCGCTTGTGGAGTCTGGCGGATCGTCCAAGCCGGTTGTGACGATGGACCAGTGGGAAAATCTCGCCGCCAATATCTGGAACGGCTTTCTGGCCACTTTGGACGGATACACCCTCGGGGCGGAGCGCAAGCGGCCTGAATTAGCCGGGCGGATGGTGTTTTGCGTTCCCGGGGACTCTCCTTTGATAACTCCCGCCGAGATAAATGAATTCCTGGACAGGGCCGATATGGACCGCCACGATTACATGATAGGCCTGACTCCGGAAAAGGCGCTGGACCGCTACCTGCCGGCACGCGGCAAGCCGGGGATCAGGATGACCTGTTTTAACGTGCGCGAAGGGCGGTTCCGTATCAACAACATGCACATTGCCCGGCCGTTCGCCTTTCAGAACAGGGGCGCGATACAGAAAATGTACAACGTGCGTTACCAGAAGAATCTGCGCAATATCGCAAGGATGCTCAAGGACCTTTGGGCAATCAGGGGAGTGCGGCCGCGCCTTTGGATATACATCGTGATGCAGGTTTCCATGATGCTGTCGCTGGCTGGATTTTCGGGGCTTGCCGCAAAGGCAAGTTCGCTTGTGTCCATGGACGACGTGGCCGGAGGCGTTGGGGCCATACTCGGGCTGAGGGCCGGCCTTGTGGTCACCGGCCATGGAGGATCCGCGGTGGACATAGACAATGACCATGATTACGATGTGATGCAGGCGATGTACGATGAATGGACGGCGGCCGGTAAAAACATGATCGGAGATGCGCCATGATACTTACAATCATTTCGCTGGCGGCCCTGGCGGTTGTTCTCGCGCCGGATCCCGCCCTGGCCTGGGGGGCGGGGATGCATGTGGCCCAGGGGAGCTTCATTCTGGACCATTTATACATGGTCAGGCCGGAGATCGCCGCCATCCTGCAAAGCTATCCATTCGATTATATCTACGGCTGCATCAGCGCGGACATATTCATCGGCAAAGGCTACAAGCGCAGGGACGATCATTGCCACAACTGGAGCGTGGGGATGAAGGTGCTTCACGCTGCCAAGAGCGAATCGACGAAATCATACGCCTACGGCTACCTGACGCATCTTGCCGCCGATGTGATCGCGCACAACCACCTGATCCCCAACCTCCTTTACGCCACCCCCACGTCCCGGCGGATCGGGCACGTGTACTGGGAGTTCAAGGCCGACAGGTTCATCCATATGAAGCACTGGCGCCTGGCGTCCGACGTTGTGTCCATGCACAACCACGGGAACGACACACTTATAAAAAGGGTGATGAACAGGAGCATGCTGCGGTTCGGGGCGAAGAAGCTGCTGTTCCGCCGCGCCGTGAGCATGAGCGACCTGACGGAATGGATGGACACCGTGCAGGGATTCATGGGCAACTTCTCCGCCATAGCCGACGCATTGCGCGTGCTGTCCCGGGGGAAAGTGTCACAGCTGAACAACTGCTCGATAAACCTGATAGTGGACCTGCTCAAGAATTGGGACGACGCGGTGTGCTTGAAGTATGACCCCGTCGGCACGGACAACACGATCAACTCGAAACTCACCCGCAAAAGCCACGGGCTGGCCCTTTCAATCCACAGGAAGGAAGACCTGTTTCCTGTGCCGGAGGAAATCGCCGGTTTAAATTACGTGGATCACAAGACGGAAAGGATGTGACACCCGGGTCAGCCGCCTGCTTTCCGCGAAAGCGAGCCGAGCAGGGCGAGCCTTTCATTAAGCAAGCCGGGATTTATAAGCGATAGAGCTTCGCAGAACCGGTCCGCCGCCCCATGCCGGTCTTTGCCGCGCAGATTCAAAAGCCCCAGCCGGTATGGGATTATCCAGTCCAGCCTGGACTGTCCTCTGGCCGCTTCGTACAGATTGGCGGCTTCGTCAAACCGGTTTCCGGCATAGGCTATGTCCGCCTTGAGCTTGGAAAACTGATCGTGTTCAAACGAATCGCCCAAAATATTTTCAAGCCTTTTCAAATACTGCGCCGCCTCTTCCGGCATGCCGTTTTGAGAGCAGTGCACCGCCAGCGATTCGGCCGCCAGCGCGTTTTGCCGGTCACTGGCAAGCGCTTTTTTATACAGCTCGAAAGCATCCGCTTTATTGCCATGGGCGTATAGCCTGTCCGCCTGGATCACCATCCCGTCGCCTCGCATTTTCGATGGCTTTGCAAGATTGCGCATTACATTCATGGCGGACGCCGCCGCCCAGTGTATCCATGCAGCCATGCCGTCGAGCCCGCCAAATATCCACCCGAACGGTCCGCCGATGTGATGCTCACGTTCGGCGGAGCCTTTGTCATCCGTGGCCAGCGCCGATATGCGTTCTTCAAGGGCGCAAAGGACAAGAGCCTGCGCGCGCAGCGTGGCGGCGGGAAGCATGGTTTCGGCTTCAAGCAGATATTTCAAGTCGCCGGACAATTTATATTTCGAAAGGGCGCGCAAGACGCCAAGCGAGATGTTCGACGGGGAGAACGCAAGCCCTTCCTCCGCCGTTTTCAGCGCATTTTCCCAATCCCCGGCAGAGGCGAGATTGGCGGCCAGGAAATAGCGGGCGGCGCGGTTGGCTGTATCGGCCTTCACAGCGGCGCGAAACTGCTCCGCGGACTTTGAAATCAATCCAAGCCGGATGAACAGCCGGCCGCTTGGAGATTCGACGGCCGCTCCGGAAAGCACGGCTCCGGCGTCGTCTGCTTTCCCTGATCCCGCAAGGGAAGCGGCTTTTCTGATGATGCGGGCGGAGCTCATAACTGGAATTGCAGTTCCCGGTGGTGGTGGGGTGATTATAGGAGCATCTGGTTTTTAAGCTGGTCACTTGAATGGCGCACCTTCCGGCACAATGTCCCGCAAAGGTTTCTTAAGAAAATAAATCCAATATCCTTGTCGTTTTCAAGGAGGGCGCTCAATTTCTGGAAGGGGAGCCTTATCGCCTTCACTTCATCCATCGCCACCACAGTGGCCGACCGTTTATGCCCGTCTATAAAGGAAAGCTCCCCGGCGATCCCCTTGTAAAAAAGGATCTCGTATTTGTTGTCCGCCGAGTTTCCGCTGGAGTTGGCCAGGGTGTTCTTCATTTCAAACGAGACAAGCCCGTCGTAAACGATGAATATGTCCCGCCCGGTGTCGTCTTCTATGATAAGGCTGGATCCCGGCGCATATTCCTCGCAGACAGCCAAAGACGCAAGCCTGGCGGCCTGCTCATCGCTCATGCCGGCGGTGAGGCCGTTTTGCTTTAGAATTTCGACGATGTCCAAAAGTCCCGTCTCCCGTTAAGTTTAGGCATAGGCGATGGGAAGCTGATAACCTGTTTTTCAGCTTAATATAGCAGTTTGCGCCGCGCCGGGCGAAAAAAAAGCGGGGCGTTTGCCGCCCCGCCCGCTTAAAACAATACGCCGTTAAGGAAGCCTATTCCTCGTTGGAGGTCTCTGCGGCTGCTTCGTCCTTCGCCTGTTCCTCGGCCCCTTCGTGGGAAGGCTCTTCGACTACTTCCGCCTGGACAGTGATCTTGATCTTCGCCGTCACCTTCGGATGGAGCCACAGGGCCACCTCTTCGTCGCCAAGATGCCTGATGGGCCTGTCTATCACCATTTTCTTCCTGTCCACGGTGATGCCGCGCTCCTTTAACGCCTCTTCCACGTCCCCCCCGGTCACCGACCCGAACAGCTTGCCGTCCGCGCCCGCCTTGCGGATGAACACTATCGGCTCGAGCGCCTCGAGCGCCGCCTTCTGCCCATCCGCCTCGGTGACGGCCTTGGCCAGCTTGCGCGCCCTTTGCTTTAAGTTCGTCTGGAATGTCTTCTTATTGCCCGCTGTGGCCGCTTCCGCCAGTTTTTTTGGAATAAGGAAGTTCCGGGCGTAGCCATCGGCGACTTTCACTTCGTCGCCGGGATTGCCCAGGCTTTTAACAAAATCCTTGAGAATGACTTTCATGACTGTTCCTCCGGTGTGTCCGTTTTCTTTTTTCTGAATTCAGCCCATACGTCCATAAGCCCAAGCCCGGACATCACAAGGATGAGCGGCGGCTGGGAAAAAATCACAAAGTACCCGATCGCTCTTAGGATCACGTGGACCTGGGCCTTCATGAAGAAATAATGGATAAGCGCCAGGCCCTGGACCATGTACGCCCCCATCACGCATATCAAAACATTGAGGGCAACGGTCTGCGCCGCGCCCTCCGCGAACATGGACCCGGCCCCGCCGGCCACCACGCCCCACACAAGCCAGTCCGACGCGCGCAACTCCGCCAGGCTGTGGTTCTTGAAATAAATCCCAAGGCCGAACCGCAACGACGCCGCCCGTATCGCCATGATGTTCATCGCCGCCATGGTCAGTGCGCTAAGGAACGCCATGGAGGGGAACAACCGGGCGAAAACTTCAGCCAGCGACTTGCCGTTCTCCGAAAGCCAGTTGATGACCTCCGGGTCGGCGTTCACCTGTTTATAAGACTCCATCGCCGTATGCACCGCCATTCCGGCGATGCGCTGAGGGGCATCTATGGCGTTTCCGCCGGACATTTCCACGGCCGCGTAAAACACCGCAAAGCCGGCCAGCGACGAGACAATGGCCGCCTTGGCCAGCGTGCGCTCCAGCGAATCGTCCTTGAAGAACGACGACGAGAGCGCAAAGGCCGCCGACACGCAGGTTCCAATGTAAATCGCCGCCACCGCAGGCCCGCCTATCAGGAACACCGCCATGGCCGCAACCACAGCCCAGCCCGCTCCCGCCTTGTGGCCGTGCGACACTATTGAATAATACAGCGGCGCGGCGGCGAACATCGCCAATGGCGGAAGGGCCATGGACGCAAGAAAAAGCACGGCCGAAAGGGCCGGGGGCGCCACATGGGCGTAAAAGCTCCTTCCCGCCCCCTGTGTCATGGATGCCGCCGCAGTGTTCACGGTCTAAAAGAACGAGTAAGGGAAAATGGCGATGAACCTTGCGCGTTTAATCGCGGTGGTCACCTTGCGTTGATGGTAGGCGCAGTTGCCCGATATCCTGCTCGGGATGATCTTGCCCCTGTCCGTCAAAAGGTTTTTCAAGGTCTTCACGTCCTTGTAATCAATGTGCTCCACCTTGTCGGCGCAGAACCTGCACACCTTCCTCTGGAAGAAAGTGCGCTTGGCCGGGCCTGAAGAAGAGGGTTTTTTACCTTTGGCTTTCCTCATATGACTCCAAATCCTGTTTGTTCGTTGTTATTTGTATGGCGTATCGCTCGCGCCGTTAAAACGGCACGTCGTCCGCCGGGTAATCCGCCGGCGCCTCTTCCTTGCGTCCCTCTCTGGAACCGGAATCTTCGCCACGGGACCCAAGGAATACGACCCTTTCGGCCACCACCTCGATCTTGCTGCGCTTCTGCCCTTCCTCGGTCTCCCATGTGGACTGCTGAAGGCGGCCTTCAATGCACGCCTGGCGCCCCTTGGAAAGATACTTCGAACAGTTCTCTCCCTGGGCTCCCCAGACGGTGATGTCTATGAAGTTCACCCGTTCCTTCCACTCGTCCCCCTGCTTGTACTTGTCGTTGATGGCCAGGCCGAACTTGGCCACGGCCGTGCCGGAAGGGGTGTAGCGCAGCTCCGGGTCCCTTGTCAGATTGCCGATCAGGATTACTTTGTTAAGACTCGCCATTTTCCTGGGCTCCCGTTTCCTCCACGGCGGCTTCGGCGGCCGCTGGTTTATCCGCGACGGCGTACCTTCCCGCCGAACCGTCGAACAGCACAGTCATGGACTTTACGATGTTCTCGTTAAGGCGGAAATGCCTGTCCACCTTGGTCACGGCGCCGCTGTCCACGGTGTAGCGCAACACGTCGTAATAACCGTAGCGGTGCTTGCGGATGGGGTAGCCCAGGCGCCTTTTGCCCCATTTGTCCTCGGAGATGATGGAGCCCCCCTCGCCTTCGATAAGGGACCGCACCGCGGCGAGTTCCTTTTCTATGTCCTCGTCGGACAGGTCGGGCCGTACAATGAAAATGCTCTCGTAATCGTTCGTCATGAGTCCTCCTTTTGGGTTTATATCAAGCCCCGCGCTTCAATGCGTGGAGCAAGGAGCATTAACCACCAATAAACGTTACAATATAGCCGTGTGGCACGCCAAAATCAAGAAAAATATAGAAAAAACCTATCATTTATCAGTCCGCCAAAATAATGACGCATGGCGTTAAAGATGGCGATTTGCCCTCCGATAAGCTTATTAGACATCACAGTCCGGGGGCAATTATGGACGGCGTTTCGGCCATGCCGGGGAATTTCAACGCGGCGTTTTCCTTTAAACGGTCAATATCCGCGTTGTGGGCTTATTCACAAGGCGATAACGGCAAGATATCCAAGGATTTGGGGAGCGATGCGGCCATCGTGAACATTCAGGGTGGCGCGGCCCAATCCGGTGATACGGAAATCAAGGACAGCAAGGACACCGACCTTGAGCTTTTGAAAAAAACCTTCGGAATCAAAGACGCAGGCGATGATCTTTCCGCCAAATTCGCGCAGGGGGGGCAGGAAAGTGGCGGAGGCGCCGAAAAAACCGTTAATACGGGAAAGGACGCGGGGGAATCCGGCGATGCGCCTCCGCCGTCAACCGGCGGGGCGATTCAATTCCAGGCGCAGGTGAGTGTTGAGGTGTCCGGCAGCTTCTCCATCTCCACAGTCCAGCAGACGCAGCAATCCGATCCCCTTGCGCTGGACCTGACCGGCGAAGGAATCAGGACTACCGGCGTGGAGGGCGGGGCGCAATTCGACATCAACGCCGACGGCGTGATGGACAGGACAAGCTATGCAACCGGAGGAACGGCGTTCCTCGCCATGGACAAAAACGGGGATGGGACGATAAACAACGGCTCCGAACTTTTTGGCGACCAGAACGGAGCGGCCAACGGCTTTGAGGAACTGGCGCGTTACGACCAGAATGGCGACGGCTGGATTGATCCAAAAGACCAGGTTTACTCCAGCCTGCGGCTGGCGGCAGGCGGGGGGGCGGACCGGTTTTCCGTCGCCAACATGAAAACTTTGGAGCAGGCGGGAGTTGCGGCCATAGGGTTACGTTACGCGCAAACAGCCGCCTCGGCCACATCCAGCGGCGATTCCATAGCTCAAACCGGAACGTTCATAAGATCGGACGGTTCACAGGGAATGGCCGGGGATTTAATGCTAAACAAAGTTTCATTAACAGCTTAAGGGTTTGTTATTTTAAGTCTTTCATGCATGTGGAATCTTTCCGCCCCGAAAAAAATTCCTCGTGGTGTTGTGGCAATTTCCGTCAAACATGCGTTGCAATAAACAACACGGCTTTTGTCCAAATTCGGGAATTCACAAAAAAACATGTTTATGAGAGCGGCGCCAATATTGCTGACTCGATATTGAGGATACGTCAAAAAGGTGTGTCCGGTTTGGTGGGGGTTTTTAGTGGTGGAAAAAGAGCGTTTGGCTCTTATTTCATCACCAATTCGATTATGACAGAGAGCGGGAGGTGGCTATATGGGGTGGTTTGAGCCGTTCTGTCAAAATGGGGATCCTTATAAATTCAAGTTCAAGATGTTAAACGGAGAATTCGCCGGGGCAACGCAGACTAACGCTTCTTCCGCGGCGGCGGGGCGTTCAAATTGGCTTGGCCATTCACCCATGCTTCACAACCCGGGCGTAAAACAGTCGCTCAAAAAACTCGGCATGCGCTACGCCAAACTCCGGAGGATTGTGGACGGGGTGGGAGTGATGGTGGCGGAGCTGGACTTTGGCGGTGTGATAAGGTTTGTCACTCCATCGGCGCGCAAGGTGATCGGATTTGCGCCGGGGGACATTGTGGGAAGCCATATTTCAAGGTTCATCCACCGGGAAGATCTGGACGAATTTGAAAGATTGCTGGCCCCATGGACAGTGTATGAAAATGAGACGGTCCAGGCGCGATTCCGGTTCCTTCACGCCGACGATTCGTGGCGGTGGCTTTCGATTGCCGGCTGCGAACCGGCGCAAAGGCCGGAAATCAGCGGCGTGATAATAACTTTCCATGACGTCACCTCCGGGAAGTTCGCGGAGGACGGACTGGCCAAGGCCAAGGAGGAGTCTGAACGGAATGTGGCGATCCGGACAAAGTTCATGTCCATCATGGCGCATGACCTGAGGTCGCCGCTGACCGCCATATACGGCCTTTTAAAGCTGCTGGGCGCCAAGCCTGATGGAGTTGGATGCCTCGAAAAAAGGGAGGAGATCATTGAGCGGATATTGAACAGCGTCCAGCAGATGCTCAACCTGACCGACGACATCCTGTCTATCAACCGTTTTGTGAAAGGCAAGTTTGAGCCGAGGTTTGCGCCGGTGAATTGCGCCGAGTCGGTGGGCGGCGTGATCGCCCGCCTGAAAAACCTGGCGGACATAAAGGGGATCCAAGTCGCCGCCCGCCTTGATCCGGGATTGTGGCTTCTGGCGGACAGGCCGCTTTTCGAAGAGGCCGTCGGCAACCTTGTCACCAACGCCATAAAGTTCAGCGGGGAAGGGGACAGGGTGGAGATATTCGATCCGCCAGCAAGGGCGGGAGTGATCGCCGTGAAGGACACGGGGGCCGGCATTGATCCGCAGTTGATAAACGATCTTTTCAAGGAAGATGTGAAGACAAGCACCAATGGAACCGCCGGTGAGCGGGGCACAGTGGACTGCACCCCTGAGACTGGAGGGTTTTTGACACGGAATTAGTGTACCTGTCCGATAATGGGGGAATCCCCGGAAAGGAATCGGACAGATGAAGAAGCAATATCGGCGTTACGACGAGGAGTTCAAGCGCGATCTTG
>JACRLM010000073.1 GCA_016235255.1 Nitrospinota bacterium
AATCCATTCTTCCCTTGCCAGTTTTCCCGTTACCGTTTACTCTTTTCATGTGACCTCCTTGCTTTCCGTTGTTTTCGTTCAAAAACATGGTAGCAGGTGAGGTCATACCTTCGTTTCAACTAAGTTTAGGACACTTTCCCTTTATAACCTGTTATTATTAAACTCATTATGCGCACATCGGGACTGGCCTCACAAAAGCTTGCACTCACATTCCTTGGCATCGCCTTGTTGTCCTCGGCGTGCGGGACATCCATCAGCGTTGCGGACAGCTCCGGTCAATCGCAAATGACCGTGTCCTCTAGCGCTGAAAATCAATCGTCCTACAATGTCCATGGAACGTTCACAACGAAAACATCAGGCGGCGAGGAGTCGCTTCGGTCCGATCCGTCATGCGGCGCGGCAGGGGCGGAATTCGCGGGAGTCATCGGCGCGGTGGTGAACAGGTTCAACGAATCGGTGGTGACGGCCCCGCGTGAGGACGGGATAACGCTGGTCCCGGCTGGGACTCCGGACGCGCCCGATGGGGGCGTTGCGGTGAAGGTGTGCGCGGACGATAAGCTGTCGGCGTATTCGTATCCATCCACCATCGCCGTCCACGAAGGGCTTTTGCGATTGCTGAAAAACTCTGCATACGCGGCGGTGTTAAACGACGGTGACCAGGCCGGGCTGGAGGCGCGGCTGGACGAAATTGTGGCCGTTGCCATGTCCGGCGGTCTTGACGATGAGGCGGACAGGTGGAGGGTTGAATCGGACGCTGGGCTGATGGCCCGGGCAGGTCAATTGCTTGAATCGGAAACGGCGTTTGTGCTGTACCATGAACTGGGGCATTCGCAGATGGACAGGAACCTGGCCGGCGCCGGCGATTCGGCGGAGCTTCGGGCGGACGTGTTTTCCGCCGGGGCGATGTCGGCGGCGGGGATTCCCATGGATGGGGTGGACTTGGTGTTCTCCGTGCTTGAACGGGTGTCGCCGGAAGGGACCGCCGCGCATCCGTCATCCGGCGAAAGGGAATGGCTTGTGACGCGGGCCGGGAGTTCCGGCGGCATGGCGGGCATGATCGAATAAAGGGGAGAAAAGCATGACGCAATACTCGCATGTGGAGGCGCACATACCGCTTACGGCCACCCTCCTGCCCAGGGAACGGTGGGAGGAAGTGACCTCCAGGATCATCGAGGACCCGGTGGTGACGGAGTTTAGAACCCCGCCGCGTGTGACGGACGAGGCGCTGGCCGAGTGGCTCAACCTTCTGGACTCCAAGCTGGACGCGGTCCTAAAACTGCTCACCCTTGCCCGCGAGGGTTTTGCGTCCCTGCCGCTTCGCGGGGTGACAATCCACGGCGGCGGGATGGTGTTCGGCTCCAGCCAGAACTTTCCGGCCGGATCGGTGGTGGAAATCAAGATGGTGCTGCCGACGGTGTCGCCGCTTGCGATGTACGTTTACGGCAAGGTGACCTCCACGGTCGCCGAGGTGGACGGCAGATGGGCGGTGGCGGTGGACTTTGTTTACATGGAAGAGCAGGTGCGCGACGAGATCATAGAGTTCGTGTTCCAGCGGGAGCGGGAGCTTATCAGGGAAAAGAAAGAAGGGGGCCAGGCGTAAATGGTAGTCATCGCGGGGGGCCTCATCGTGGCGGTGGCCGTCGTCGGGGGTTACCTGATGGAGCACGGCAACATGAGTGTGCTCTGGCAGCCGGCGGAGTTCGTGATCATCGGCGGGGCCTCGCTCGGGGCGCTGATCATAGGCTACCCCCCCAAGGTGATAAAGGGGATAATCCGGGATATTCAGAGGATTCTCACAGGCAAAAGCGCATACACCTCCGACGACTACATGGAGGTCCTAAAGCTTTTGAACGACATTTTCTCCAAGATACGCAGGGACGGGCTGATTTCCATCGAATCGGACGTGGACGCGCCGCAGAAAAGCAAGATATTTTCCTCATATCCAAATTTCCTCAAGCGCCACCATGCCCTTCTCTTCGTCACCGACACGCTTCGCACGGTGATGACCACCACCATAGAATCGCACGAGATGGAGGCGCTGCTGGACGCGGAGCTGGAGGCGCACCACGAGGAGGCGCTGGGGCCGTCCAAGGGGATCAGCACCATGGCTGATTCCCTGCCGGGCCTTGGCATCGTGGCGGCGGTGCTCGGCGTGGTGCTCACCATGGGAAAGATGAGCGAACCACCGGAGGTGCTGGGCCATTCCATAGGCTCGGCGCTGGTGGGAACGTTCATCGGCGTGCTTGCGTGCTATGGTTTCGCCGGGCCGCTGGGCCGGATCATGGAACTGATGGCGGCTGAGGACACGGAGTACATGATTGTGCTCAAGGTCTCGCTTCTGGCCTTCATCCGGGGCGCCCCACCGCAGATTTCCGTGGAATTCGGCAGGCGGGTGGTGCCGGCGGGATTGCGCCCGACGTTCCTGCAGGTGGAAGAGGCCACCAGGCACAAGAAGTGACCGATGGCTGAAAAAGACGAAAAGCCCAAGCTGATCATCATAAAGAGGATCAAAAAAAAGCACGCCGGGGCGCACGGAGGAAGCTGGAAAGTGGCCTACGCCGATTTCGTGACGGCCATGATGGCGCTGTTCCTGCTCCTGTGGCTGCTCTCCATGGTCTCGCCGGAAAAGAAAGTGATCCTTGCCGACTTTTTCAAGCATTTCTCCGTGTTCGAGCACGGCCAGAGTTTCATGGAAGGCCAGCAATACCCCATCAAGCACGAAGGCGCCAAGGTGGGCGAGGTGAAGTACATGTACGTTTCCGGCCTGATGGAAATCCCCCTGGACAAGCTGAAGGCAAAAGTGGAGGAAGCGGTGCAGACGAAGCTTTCGGCGGGGGCCAAGGAGCATGTGTTCATGGAGGCCTCCGAAGGAGGGCTGAGGATACAGATCGTGGACAGGGCCGGCAGCCAGATTTTCGCGATGGGGAGCGACAAGCCCACGCAGATCGCCCGGGACATCATCAAGGTTGTCGGAGAATCTCTCAAGGACATGCCAAACCAGATAGTGATAGAGGGGCACACCGACGCTAATCCCTTCCGCTCCGGCGAGATAACCAACTGGGAGCTTTCCACATCCCGCGCATCCGCCGCCCGCCGGGAGCTTGAGGCCAGCGGCATAGAGCCTTCCAGGTTTGACCATGTAGTGGGCTACGCCGACAAGGAACTTCTGGTAAAGGAAGACCCGTACGACCCACGCAACAGGCGGATAAGCCTCCTTGTGAAGCCCATACCGGCAGGAACGGCGCAGACAGTGGCGATCCCCCCCGGTGTGCAGGGCCCTGTGTTCGCCGCCCCGCCCAAAAAGAAGGTTGAACCGGAGAGGATCGAGCCGATAGACAAAGGCAAGCTCATCGGCGAGCTTGGCGCCAAGCCGGAGAAGCCGGAGTTTTTGAAGGAAAGATAGTGTTTTGATATACTAAAACCAAGGAATCTTTCCCTTCTATTTGGGCACAGGAGAATATCCATGAAAGTTAATGAAGCTGTACGGATGGCGGTAACCCATGTCTCCAGTCTATTCGAGCATGAAAAACTTACCAACATAGGACTGGAAGAAGTTGAGTATGACCCGGAACATCATGAATGGACTGTCACTGTCGGGTTTTCCCGGCCTTGGGATTATCCAACTTCCACGACCACTATAGCTGCGCTTGCATATCAGAGCGAACCGCCAAAGCGTTCATACAAAATTATTCGCATTAACGACGATAATCAAGAAATTGTGGCCATGAAGAATTATTCCATGGCGTAATCACGTGCGGCATATTATCGTTGACACAAATCTGCTTGTTCTCTTCGCGGTTGGATTAACTGACCGAAGCCTCATAGAAAAGCACAAACGCCTTAAAGAATATGAAGAAGCCGACTTTGACCTTTTAGCTAAAGTGTTAAAAGGCTTCGATCAAATATTGGTGACCCCACACATACTTACAGAAACTTGCAACCTTATTTCGCAAACTAATGAGAGAACCAACTCATCAATCATGAAAAAACTCGCGATTTTACTTGGTGAAATCAAAGAAGAGTTCCAGCAAAGCGTTGAGGTTGCAAAACATGACCATTTCCCACGGTTAGGCTTGACCGATTGCGCCATTCTGGAATTATTAACCGAAGGCATTCACTTAATTACGGTGGATGCAGCGTTGTATCTGGAAGCTTTCCGAAAAAGCCCTTCTTGCGTGGTTAATTTTAATCATTTGCGTCAGAACAGATTACTTGGCTTGACTTAACGGCCAGTGTTTCCTCACTTCGCCATGTCATATACCCTGTCCCAATCGGCGGACGGTGGGGACGATATCAGCTCGGCGCATCGTTTCAAATACAGCTTGCAGGCGCCGTCGCCCCCCTCGCGAAGCCTGTCGCACGCGGTGAAAAGCTCCACCGCTTTCTTGAAATTCATCGCGCGGAACGTGATGAGCGCCAGCGCGAATGACTGCACGAACCGCCGCTGCCCTTCCGTGGCGTTCTCCGTCTCCGTCATCACTTCGTAAAGCCGGATGGCCTCTTTTTTCCCCTGCACCCGCACCATGTCCAGCTCCCGGTAAAGAAACAGCCCCCGCACAAGCTTGAGCGTGAATTCGGACACCAGTATGTTCGATCCGTAATACTTGTTCACCCCCTCGAGCCGTGAGGCCAGGTTCACCGCGTCCCCCATGATGGTATAGTCCATCCTGTCCTTGGAGCCCATATTCCCCACCACCATGTAGCCGGTGTTAAGCCCCATGCGCACGTTAAGCTCGTCCTTCCCCTCGGCGCGCCACTTGGCCCGCATCTCCGCCAGTTTTTTCTGCATAGTCACGGCGGCCCGCAAAGCCTTCTCCGCGTGGGCCTCCTCCGGCAGTGGCGCCCCCCAGAAGGCCACGATGGCGTCGCCTATGTACTTGTCCACAGTCCCTTCGTATTCGTGGATAAGCCGCGTCATGGCCGAAAGGTATTCGTTGAGCAGCAGCACAAGCTGCGGCGGCGGCATCTTCTCGGATATGGTGGTAAAGCCCGCCACGTCTGAAAAATAGGCGGTCATCAGCCTTTTCTCGCCGCCGAGCTTTAGCAACGACGGTTTTTCGATGATAAGGTTGATGACCTTGGGCGAAAGGTATCGCGAGAACGCGTCCTTGATAAACCGCTTGGACTTCTGCTCTGTCAAGTACTGGATCACCGTCACGGTGATAAAGCCCATCACGATCGTCACCGACGGGATCACGGAGTTTAGCCAAAGCATGTTCACTTCGAACATGTAAAAATTGAACACCCAAAGCCCCGCGAAAAGCAGCGCCGTGAGCGTCACGCCGAAAAGTATCCTCACCCGTTTGAGTGTGAACAGAAGGATCAATCCCACCACCATCGTGAGGGCCAGATCGTAAATGTTCTGCCAGGCGGCCTTGCTTATCACCGTGCCGTTGAGGGCGTTGGCGGCGGCGTTGGCATGTATCTCCACCCCGGCGGTGAATCCGAAGGGAGTGGAGCGCAGATCGTAAAGCTGGAGCGCGGTGGCGCCGGCGAAGGCTATTTTGCCCTCCAGCCGGGCGGCCATGTTCTTATCGCCTGGAGGCGCCGTCATCACGTCCGCCGCGGAGATTATCGGGAACGTGCTGTCCGGCCCCATATAGCGTAAAAGTATCCTGCCATGCGCGTCCACAGGGAGGAAATAATCGGCCATGGCCACTCCGGCGAACTCCCCCCCCTCAAAAAACGCCTGCAACGGAATGTTCTCTTCCTTTTCGTCCTTTGCGTAAAGGGCGGCCGCCGCAAGGCCGATTGACGGATACAGGTCCCCCTTGTACTCGATCACCATCGGATGCGCCCGCACTACGCCGTCGGACGGGTCCGGCCATGTGTTCAAAAATCCGGACGCGGCTCCCGCCTCCTGCAATATCCGGATATTCGGCTCCACCCCCACCACGGAAAATTGCACCGCCGCGTCGCGGCTTTCCGCGTCCCGCTGGACCAGCTTGATGCGGAACGGCTGGGCGAGCGGGTCTTTCTTCCCGCCCACTTCCTCCATGTACTGCTGCTCGTCCTTGCCATAGAACATAAGCCCCGTCACAACGTTCCCGGCTTTCCCCACAGCCCCGGCCAGGGCCTCGTCCCTTTTGAGCCCTTCCTTGAGTTTTACAAGTTCCTTATAGAATTCCGGGGCTTTCTCGGAGACGGCGGCCTTGGACGCGGCGCCTTCCAGGTTGCCAATCACATCGGCAAGCCCCTTGTCCGCCTGTGTGGAGAAGGTGACGTCCAGCGCCGTCACTTTCACACCGAATTCCTTAAGCTTTGACACTAGCCGCCCGATCACGTCCCGCGGCCATGGCCAGCGGCCGAAAGTGTCCAGCGATTTCTGGTCTATGCCGATTATCACGATGCGCGGGTCCGGCTGGTTCGGGGCGGTGTACTTGATCAGAAGGTCGTAAATGCGCACCTCGAACGCCTCGACGAAATAAGGAGGCCGGAACGCGGCGGCCGCCAGCACGGCGAGCATGACAAGGTAAATACGGTTGAGCGTCACTGTGTCGTCTCCGGCGGAAAATGTTTGCCGACATAAGGGCCGCGAATCCCCTGCCCGGCCCTTGTGACATATCGTATGAATATTAGGCCCCGCCGTCAATATCGTTTGATTAAAACCGGCGGCATGCAAGTGAAGTGAAAATGGCGCAAATGCGGAGAGTTCCACAGCCTCCCCGTGGCCGCCTCGGGCTGTTGCCCAAAAGGGAAAACACACGAAACGAACGCTGTCCGGGGTGTTCTTGTACATTCAAAATCAGAGCATACTCATATGTATAAGGCATTCGATTCCGGGGAGGCCGAGGTGTTCTGAAGCCATCGAGCTTGTGTGAAGATAGGCCCCCCGACTTTGCTTGAT